>DATDFI010000199.1:0-3379 GCA_036522695.1 Bacteroidia bacterium
CCTGAGGACCGAAGTGGCCGCTCTGGCGATCATGTTCCGTTCCGCCAGCATAGTTTCACTGCCATGCGCTTCACTTCGGCCAACGAACATGGTGATGCGAATGTTTCAAATGTGAATTATACCGATCGCCAGCACACCACGCGCGACACGCTGGGTGCCGACACCAACAACGATATGGTGGTGGATAGTTTCTTTGTCGACTTCGATTACCTCGCGCGTAATGCAGTGATCAACGGCAACGGTGCAGGCTTAACGGCCATTGGCCCCGAACAACCCGATTTTCAATTGACAAGCGCTGGCGGTTACAATTTACGTATCCAGGTAACACAGCAAACCCAGTACCCGCAGTACCGCGTTGGCGTGCGCACCACCACCCACGATTGGGATTCGGTTTACACCATGACAGGCACGCTGATCGATACCATTGTGGTGAACCCGGCCAACGTGTATTATGTAAGCGTGATGTCGGTGGATACGAACGGGCTGGAGAGTTTGCCCTCCCGCGAATACATGATCAGCCTTAGCGGCATTAACGAACTTAATAAAACCCTTTCCGATATTCAGCTTCTCCAAAACCACCCCAACCCTTTTGATGAGGCCACCACTATTTCGGTTCTCGTGAATAAACCCCTGGAATATAAAACGGCTTACATCTCCGTTAAGGATATGCAGGGCAGGGAGATCACGCGATTGCCGGTCAGTTTAAATAAAGGAATGAACGAAGTGTACTATACACACGGTTACCACGCATCGGGTTCTATCATCTATTCACTCGTGATTGATGGGAAAATTATGGAGACCAGGCAAATGGTTTTCGCCAACTAACAACCAGCAATATTTCTTCCAGCAGTTTGCCGCTCTTGCTTATCGCCTTAAAGTAGAGCGGGGGCAGGGCCAGCTTTCCCGTTCTCATAATCGGTTACGCTGATGGCGCAGGAGCGTACCTGTGAAAACCCGTGAAGGGAAGCGAGCAGCAGGAGTAATAAAGGGAATTTAAGCATGCGCGTGTTTTTACGTGAGTGACAGACAAAGAGTTACGCTATGCCTGGGATTGTTCATAAAACATGTGTAAACATTATATGTAAATACATATATTTGTGCACCGAAAAATATACCTTATGAAAAAGATCACATTACTTGCTGCCGTGGCCCTGGGAGGGCTGCTCAGCGCTTTTACCCTGTTGAATGATGCACCCGAATGGAAAATGGATCCTTCGCATTCGTCTTTCTCGTTTACGGTCACACACCTGGGCACTCCCGTGCTGGGCCTCTTCCAAAAAACCGATGCGGTGCTGAAGTTCGACCCGGCCGATGCCAATGCCGGCTCGGTGAAGTTCACCATCGATGCTTCTTCGGTGTACACCGGCCAGCCCATGCGCGATCATCACCTTAAAACAGCCGATTTCCTGGATACGGCCAAATACCCGGTCATTGTTTTTCAATCGGAGAAGTTCACGAAAAAAAACGAGCAGGAATACGTTGTGACCGGTAACCTTACCGTAAAGGATGTGACCAAAAAGGTCGATGTGCCTTTTACCATTACCGCTTTAAAGGATCATCCGTTCTCGAAAGATAAGATGCTTCTCGGGTTGAAAGCACAGACCACCTTTAAGCGCAGTGATTTCCATGTAGGCAGTGGCAACTTTGCCGGGGATGCCGTGGTGGGAGATGATGTTACCATACAGCTTTTTGCGGAATTCAGCCGCCCGAAGTAGTTACAACGTATCTATTACCTAGTGAAGCGGTCCTTTCGGGGGCCGTTTTTTTTGCCTTGTTATTTTTTTATCCGGTAGTCTCCGCACAATAAGTGGTAGTGTTCTGGCAACAAGTGGTCGTTTTTACTGTGTGCCGGACCCTGTTTTTTGTTCCATAAAAAATGTTTTGGCACGCGATTGGATTTCATCCGAAGCATAACCAAAAAAACTAAGGAGGACAAAATCATGAAAAAGCTACTCAGATCAGCTATCGTGGGCATAGGAATGTTCCTCTCCGGGAATGCCATCGCCCACCCTTCAATTCTAAATTTAAAGATGTTCGATAACGGGGCATTCACCGTCACGTTGGATGGACAGCGCATGTGCGAACCCAGGCCCGGTTTCAGCACGGAAATATTCCCGGGCCGTCACCGCCTCGAGATCACACGACTGTTCGTGGATCCTTTTTGGGGATGCATGCATCCGAAGGTTATTTTCTGCGACATCATTATGATCCCCTGCGACTCGAAAGTGTTCGCTCAAATAGGCTGCGAGAATCAATACCAGGTTTTATGCGTGGAGCCTTTATGCGGCAATCCTCATGGAGGAGGATACGGTGGTGGGCACGGGCATGGTCATGGACACGGCAACGGCTACGGTAATGGATATGGCAACAATAACGGTGGATACGGGCAAAATACCGGTTACTATGGTGACGATGATGGAGGCGAACACGGTTGGGACCCTACACCCGACAATGGATATGGAGGAGGCTATGGCCCATCGTGCATGAACCCCGATATGTTCGGTCAATTGAAAAACAGTGTAGGTTCAAAGGCTTTTGAGAGCAGCAAAATGGAAGTGGTGAAACAAGCGCTCAATGGAAATTATCTTTCATCAACACAAGTGGCCGAGCTCATGCGCATGATGACATTCGAATCTACAAAACTGGAACTGGCAGAGTTTGCATATGCACATACAGTGGACAGGCAGAATTATTACCTGGTGAACAACAGCTTCACTTTTGAGAGCAGTATCGGTGAACTGAATAATTATATAAAGAATTTGTAAGAGAAAGCCGGTCATCAACTTGGGGGCAGGTTGAGACGGTTAGTTCAAACCCCGGTGGAGCCATCTACCGGGGTTTTTGATATTGCTGTGTGTCATCCGGAAGGGTCTGCCTGTGCGGAGGCGAGGAATTATGAAGCCGAAATATTTTACTTTACATTCTGTCTTCGATCTTTCAATTTCGTTCAGGATATTTGTTCGATATTTCAGCTATTGCCTCCGCGCATTTCTCCCCGTCAATAGCAGCCGAAACGATCCCTCCCGCATAGCCCGCCCCTTCACCGCAAGGGAACAAACCCTTTACCTGCGGATGCTGCAGCGTTTCTTTGTCGCGTGGTATACGCACGGGAGAAGATGTGCGTGATTCCACGCCATGCAGCACGGCTTCGTTGGTGTAATACGCTTTCATCTTTTTCCCGAAATCCTTAAAAGCTTTCTGCAAACTTTTTCCAATAATAGAAGGAAGCAATTGATGCAGTGGAGCGGACTTTATTCCGGGATGATAAGATGTGAGTGGGAGAGTAGCGGAAACTTTATTTTCACAAAAATCTATCATGCGTTGGGCTGGCGCTTTGAGGTCTTTTCCTCCGGCTATAAAAGCCATGCGCTCCAGCTCT
>DATDFI010000200.1:0-10561 GCA_036522695.1 Bacteroidia bacterium
ATGCGGATGTTAGCGGTGGTATTCACCGTTTGCTCGATAAAGGTGCTTTGAAAACCCGACATCAGTCCCGCCTGGAAAATAAAGATGGCGATGCCGAACGTCACCCCCAGCATGGCCACGATGGTCTGGCGCTTCTTGGAAAAGAGATGCGTGAGTGCGATCTTTATGACGGGAGTTCTCTTCATTGGAAGGTTACAGTTTCAAGTCCCAGGTCTCAAGTTAAATGGATGTGATGAACTGGAGACTCTAGACTGAAAACTCGAAACTAATTATGGTTTTTTGATCTCCGTATGCTCATCTATCCCACCCAGTATCTCCACGTATTCAAGGTCCTCCGCGCCTTTTTGTATCGTCACCAATTCGTCATTGGACCTTAATTTCACTTTGTTCCCTTCTACGAGGAATTCGCGGGGTATCACCAGCGTGTTCTTCTTCTCGGAAATGATGATGTTGGCTTCAACCGACATGCCCGAATAAACCGTGATGGAAGGATCGAGCGTGATGGAGGCCACCACCTTTGATGTTTTGTTGCTTTGATTGATGCGTGGATACGCTTCCATCACTTTCCCCTTGAACACTTTTTCCTTGTAAGCATCAATGGTCAGTAAAATGTCCTGCCCTTTTTTGAGGTAAGAGATGTCCGTTTCATCCACGCTCAGTTCAACCTCGTACTGCGAGCCATCCCCGATCTCCATGAGCATGATCTGCGTGCTCACCAATTCTCCTTCCTTGGGGATGATGTCGTACACTTTTCCATTCATTACAGATACAATGGTGTAATCGTTGCGGTTGGAAACCTGCGCGTCATATTGTATCTGTGCGTTCTGCAATTCGGTGCGGAGCCGGTCGCGCGAATTCAATAATGTGTTCAATGCCTTTAAATAATTTTCTTTCGACACATCGAATTGTGTTTTGGCCTGGTCGAGCTGCAGCTTGGAAGTCGCATTCTCCTTCATCAAATTGGAAAAGCGTGCAAAGTTGGTGGAGTCCAGCGTGTATTTCGCTTTCGCAGAAGCCACATCCTGTTTGATCGCGAGCAGCATGGGCGAATTCTCGTCAGCATTCTTACGGGCGAGGTCCAGCAGGTTCTTCGCGCTATTCACGTTCAATTCACTCACTTCACTTTTTATCGTCATCAGCGGCTGGCCGAGTTTCACCGAATCACCCACATGCACATGGATCTTTTCGATATATCCCGGCAGCTTGCTGTAAACCTTGTAATCGTTCACAGGATATAATTTCCCTGAAGCGTAAACGGCCTGCGTGAGGTCGCGGTGGACAGGTGTGGTCACATCTTTTTTTCCTTTGCAGGAAGCAAGGAGCACCAGTGAAAAAGCAATCAGCTTTATTTTCATGCGGAGGTTATTTCATTTGATCTTTTGAACCTCGCTTTCAGTCGCGAGTGAATGAGATACATCACCGGCACCAATATCAACGTTAAGAATGTGGCAAAGCCCAAACCGAAGATCATCGTCCATGAAAGCGGGCCCCAGAATGCCACGCTGTCGCCACCGAAGAAAAGGTGAGGATTGCCTTCGCTGAATAATGTTCCGAAATCGATATTCAGGCCGATCGCGAGCGGGATAAGACCTAAGATAGTGGCTGATGCGGTGAGCAGTACGGGTGTCATGCGTGTGCGGCCTGCTTCGATCACCGCTTCCAGCGGGGCCATTCCCTGTTCCATCATAAGGTCGGCAAATTCAACCAGCAATATTCCATTCCTCACCACTATACCTGCCAGCGCTATAATGCCCACCCCCGTCATCACGATGGACATATCCATTTTGAAAATGGAAACACCCAGCAATACACCAATGATGCTAAAAAAGATCTCGGTTAAAATAATTATGGGCTTACCAACCGAATTGAATTGCATCACCAAAATAAGGATGATGAGAAAGAGGGAGATCAGGAGTGCGCGACCGAGAAATGCGCCTGTTTCCTTTTGTTCTTCCTGTTCGCCACCGAAACGCACATTCACTTCATCGGGCACATTATAACCGAGCATGGCTTTCTGTACCTTCGCCACCACTTCATTCGGGTTGAAGCCACTCACCACGTTGGAAGAAAGTACGATAATACGTTTTTGATTTTTACGCTTGATCCCACCGTATGAATTTTCGTAACGGATATCAGCGAAAGCGGAAAGCGGCACCTGGCGTATCTGCCCCTGCATGGCCATGTCGCGGTAAGTGATCTTCAAATTTTTTAATGCATCCACATTGTCACGCTGCTGTTGCATGTAACGTACCTGTATGGGGTATTCTTCATCCAGGTCACGGAACTTCGAAGGCCTGTCGAGCCCGAATACGGCCTTGCGTATCTCCTGGCCTATTTGTCCAACGGAAATCCCCTCGCGGTTCGCACGCTCGCGATCGATATCGAAAACAATTTCAGGTTTGCTCTTCTGGAAATCGGATTTCAATTCTTCCACTCCGTCAATGTGCAACGAGTCGAGGTAGCGTTTCAATCCACCGGATGTTTTGATGAGCGCTTCGAGATCATCTCCCGTAATTTCGATGCTGATGGGTTTAGCGGTAGGCGGACCGGCCTGTTCGGGAGCTACGGTGATCTCGGTGCCCGGCATTTTATTTTCGCTCAGGTCCTTTTGGATAGCATTGAAAACTTCCTGTGTGGATCTTCCATGACGATCGGCAAAGGGCACAAATGAAATGGAGATGCGTCCCTTGTTCGGGTAATTTCCCTGGTCCTCGTCCTGCGGATCGGTAACGCCAACCGTAACGTTGGTGATCACCGATGAAACGATGGGATTATCCTTGCCGAGAATATTATTCACGCGTGCTTCCACTTTTTTCATCACGTCATTGGTGTAGGCCTGGTCGGTACCGATGGGAAGGCTCACGTAGATATAGGTGAAGTTCGGATCGGCCTTTGGGAAGAACACCACTTTCGGTCCGCGTATGGCAAAGAACACGATAGAGAAAATGAAAAGCCCGAAAGTCCCGGTTAGCAGTGTCCACGGCCGCGCGAGGCAGCGTGTTAAAAAACGCTGGTAGCGGTCCACCACGCGGGGCCAAACCCTGGATTGGAATTTTTTGATCCAGTTGATGAGCACAAAGTGATGTAAATAATAAAGGAGTAACATCACTACTACAAAATTGCCCATACCCCAATTCTTCATTGCATAAAAGAGGATGGCAACGATCCCCATGTAAATGCTTACCCTGCGCAATTGCCGTGTAAAGGTTCGCTTGCCACCGTCATCTTCATGCGGTTTCATGAAACGCACAGCGAAAACAGGATTGATGATGTACGCCACGAAAAGCGAAGCAAGTAAAGTAATGATGAGTGTGATGGGAAGGAAGAACATGAACTCCCCGATCACGCCTTTCCAGAAGGCGAGTGGGATAAATGGGGCGAGGGTGGTAAGTGTGCCGGATAGAACAGGAAGAAAAACCTCCCCTGCCGCCATTTTGGCCGCTTCCACAATGTTCCTTTTTCCATGGTCGAAAATGCGGTGTGTGTTCTCGATCACTACGATCGCATCGTCCACCACGATCCCCAATGCCATAAGGAAGGAGAACAGCACGATCATGTTCATGGTAAATCCAATGCTCGGCATCACCAGGAATGCAAGGAACATGGAAAGCGGGACCGACATCGCCACGAAGATCGCATTGGTAGCTCCCATGAAGAACATGAGGATCATGGTCACGAGAATAAAGCCGATCACGATGGTGTTGATAAGGTCGTGGAGCGTGATGCGTGTTTGCGTGGATTGATCGTTGGTGAGTACGATCTTCAGGTCCTTCGGAAATTGGTTCACCTTCATTCGGTTCACCAGGTCGCGTATTTTGTCGGTCGCTTCAATAAGGTTTTCACCCGCGCGCTTCACCACGCTCAGCGTGATCACGTTTTTCCCATCAAGGCGCGCATAGCTTTCCTGCTCTTTGTAAGTGTCCTTGATCTCCGCCAGGTCGCGCAGGTAAATAGATGCACCGGCTGGCGTTTTCACGATCAGGTTGCGCAGTTCATCCACACTTTTGAATTCCTTTTTCACGTTGAGCACCCTGCGCACACCTTCCATCTTTACGGTCCCGGCCGAAATGGTGAGGTTCTCGTAACCGATGGTGCGTTCGATATCACCCATTGAAAGCTGGGCCGCCTGCATCTTGAACATATCCATGTTGATCTGGATCTCGCGGTCGAGTGCACCGATGATCTGCGCCTTGGTGATCTCTTTCATGGACTCAATGCTGTCCTTGAGTGCATCGGCATAGCCTTTCAGTTTGTTCAGGTCGAAATCACCGGAAATATTCACATAAAGAATAGGAAGTTCCGAGAGGTTGATGTCCTGCACATTCGGGTCAGCAGGCAGGTCAGTGGGAAGGTCGGGCTTGGTCTTGTCCACTTCATCTTTTACACGCTGCTTGGCCAAAGGGATCTTCACATCGGTATTGAATTCAACGGTGATGATGGAATAATCCTGGTACGAGTTGCTGGTGATCTTTTTCACACCGGCAATGGACTTCATTCTTTTTTCGAGTGGCTTGGTCACCAGGTTCTCCATATTGGCGGGAGAGGTTCCGGGATACACCGTGCTGATGAAGATCTTCGGGATGGTGATCTCGGGGAAACTTTCCTTGGGGATGTTGTTGTAGGTGTACAATCCCCACAGCGCAATAACAAAGGTGAGTACGAAAATGGTCGTGCGGTTATTGATCGCCCAGCTCGATGCAAAAAATTCTTTTTTGATGTCTTTCATGATTAAAAGAAGTTATTCGTTAATCGTTAAAGGTTATTCGGGTCGCCCAGTAACGTATAACTTTTAACATTTAACTTAAACCTTGATCTTTTCGCCCTCGTTCAATTCCTGGTAACCTTTCGTGATGAGGTGGTCGCCTTCATTGAGGCCTTCAAGTATCTCGGCCCAGCCGTTATAAATATGTCCCACCTTCACTTTCACCTTCGTTGCCTTGCCATCCTTCTCGATGAAAACGTAATCGCCTTCTTCGGCATGTTGTATGGTCCCTACCGGCACCACAATGGATTTATCTTTCTGGTAGTCCACGATCTTCATCACGGCCACCATGTTGGGATGGTAATCCTTTTTATTGTCGAGATTCACCTGTACGGTGAAGGTACGCGTGAGCGGGCTGATCACTTTGGCAGCGAAATCCACTTTCGCAGTGAGGGAGTCGCTCATGTCAGGGAAATAGATCTCCACCACATCGCCTTTCTTCACGCGGCCCGCAAATCCTTCCGACACTTCACCTTTTACTTTCAGGTTCTCGAAATTCACCACGCGAATGGCCTGGAAACCCGGTGCCGACATCTGTCCCACTTTAATGTCAACCGCATCCACCGTTCCGTTGATGGGGGATTTCAATTTGGTCATCTCGAGTTGCTGCTGCAGGGTAGCCATTTTTTTCTCCAGGCTCTCCTTTTGGTTTTTTGCCTGCAGGTACTGTAACTCGGTACCGATCTTCTGGTCCCAGAGATTTTTTTGTTTGTTATACATCGTGGTCGCGAGATCGAGGCCGTTTTGCAACTCTGCTATTCCCTGCACGATCACTTTATTGTCGGTTTCGGCCAGCACCTGGCCTTTGCTCACTTCATCACCGGGCTTCACGTTGATCCTGGTCACCATTCCGCCCATCTCGGGACTCAGCGAAACATTCTCGTCCGCATCGATGCGCCCTTGTATGTCGATGTAATCCCTGAACGTGGTCAATACAACAGGGGTGATCTCCACTTTTTTAATGCGTAACAGCGCGGTGGAGTCGGTGGCATCGAGCTCCGTTTCCAGTTTTGCGATCTGTTCGTTGAGTGCATCGCGGTCCTTGCGCAATTTATCGAGCTGCGCTTTTTTATCATCTGTTTTTCCCTGTCCGCAGGCGATGAGCAGGGAGAGTACTGTTGCGGTGATTATTTTATGTTTCATAGTGTGTTGCACCGGCTTCCGGGCCGGACTTAGGATTAATTACTTAACGAGATTACCCATGGCTTTATCATAATCGATCTTGGCGATGAGCGCATCGAACAGCGCGCTGTAATAATTTGTCTGCGCTTCTTTCAATGCTGTTTCAGCGGTCATCACTTCAAGGTTCGATCCCACGCCCTGGTCATACTTAAGCTTGGCGGTTTTATACACGTCTTCGGCCAGGCCGATGTTCTTCTTTTGCATTTCCAGTGTGCTGGAGGCATTGGTGAGCTGGATCTTCGCGTTGTTGAGATCGAGGTCGATGGTTTGCTGGATGAATTTGAGATCATTCTGCGATTTGAGCACGGCAAGGCGTGATTGCTGCACGCGGTAGTTGCGCATCCCGCTCGAGAAGATGGGAACACCCAGGCGCACACCGATGAGCGCGGTGGGATACCAGTTGGTTTTCGCATCCAGGGGTCTCCATTCATTGCCAAAAGCGGAATAGCTGAAGCTGCCGTACATGGCGAGATTAGGGAGGTAGGAGAATTTATCTTTTTTCCATTGCAGCATGGAAAGGTCCAATTGCGTTTGCACTAATGAATATTCCACGCGTTTGGTGTAATCGAATTTCTCCGCGCTGATATCGGGTTTGAACTGGATGTCTTCCAGTTTATCGGTAAGGGTCAGCGTTGCATTCTGGTCCATGCCCATCTGGAATTTAAGAAGGGTATAGCCCAGATCGAGCAGGCGCTGCACTTTTTCTTTTTCAACGAGGAGATTGTTGTAAGCTACGGTCACACGGTCCAGGTCCACCTTCTCCACAAAACCGTTTTCATTCAATGCTTTGGTATCATCGGCCAGTTTTTTCAGGCGTTCAACATTTGCATCGAGGAGTTTCATGCGCTCCTGGTTCACCAGCACGGTGTAATACGCTTTGCCAACAGCCGAAGCGGTTTCAATTTTTGTGCGCAGCGTGGCCTTTTTCGAAAGTTCGAGATAGGTTTTAGACGCCTGCAATCCCACCAGGTAATCGCTGCTGAACAGCAACTGCGAAGCATCAAGACCGCCCGTGGTGTTATACCTCGTTCCGAATTTCAGGCCGATGAACGTGCCGGGAGGCCCACCGAAAAACTCGGCAGGAATAAGAGAGGTGGGAAGCTCGATGAAATCCTTTACATCGATGCTGCCGTTCAACTGGGGAAGGCCCATCGCGGTGACCTCTTTCACTTTGTACTTCGCGATCTGTTCGTCATACAAAGCGTTCTGCATTTTCGGCTCGTTCTGCAAGGCATAATCGATGCATTGCTGCAGGCTCATGGAGCCCGAGCTGCCGGTTTGTGCGCGCGTGGTGAGCGGGATAATTAAAATGCTGGCGAGCAGTAAATTTATTTTTCTCATTGTTTGTGTTGTGGTATTCGTTTATTCTTCATCCTCTTCCAGTTCCTTGTGCTTATTTACGAGTTTGTGTCCTTTGATGGTGCAAATGCCGTACAGGAAATGTTCGATCAGCGCCAATTGCACTTCAACGATACGGAATTTTTCGGGAGGATAAAGCGCAGGATTGAATCCCATTTCGATCTCCTCCAGTCGCAGGCGGGCCATGATCTTCGTGTTAACATCCTTGCGCACCAGCCCCTGCTTCTTTCCCTTGTCCAGCGATAACTCCACCATCGCGCAAATGCACTGCTCCTTGAAATCACGGAACAGTTTCCAGGTTTGCGGGTAGTATTTTTGCAGGTCGTAAAAAACATTGGGATTGATCTTTCCAACGATCTCACCGATCTTCTTCATGTGCAGGAATATCTCTTCCACGAAATTCCCCGCTTTGTCGCTCAGCTCTTTGAAGTCGCGCTCATCCTCGTTCAGTTTTTCCCTCATCAGCGTGTGCACCATCTCGTCCTTATCCGCAAAGAACTGGTAGATCGTTTTTTTCGACATGCCCAGGTGCTTTGCGATCTCGTCCATCGTTATGCTGCGGATCCCATAGCGCAAAAAAAGCTCTTCAGCCCCTTTCAGTATCTTCTCTTTTGCTTCCATCACATTTTTGAAATTCGGGGCCAAAACTATGGAAACTTTTATTGTCTCGCAAGTTTCCTTTAGGAAAAACTTTTCGATGGTGAGAATCAGAAATAATTAGGATATGTTCTTAGAGGGGTAAGGAATACAAACTGCGGGAGATGGGAATTACTTTTCGCCAAGCTCATTTTTTACTACGCTAAGAACATTTTTAGCAATAATATTTCCAAACTCTTTTGCCTTTTCAGTTGGAATTGTTTCGTGGTATGGCTTAGAAATAGAGAATCCATCGGTATCGACAGTGTATTTGTTAGTGGTTAAATCGACTTTAATCCTCCTATGGTAAGTATACTGCTTTTTGTTTGCTATTTCAAGATTTTCCCAATAAATATATATTGTAATAGAATCAAATGATGAATTTTTATTGAAGGTCTCAAATAAGAAATTAATCAGTTCAAGCGAACTAAAAAATGACCTGTACCCGGGCAGGCCGCCAAAGTAAACATGGTAATACGTAGATGCGAAAACATCTGCGAAGTCCTTTAATTTAGCAAAAACTGTTTCAAAAAAGGGCCGTAATGATTTTTCGAAAACATCCTTTTGAGCATCAAGCGTTCTCTTAATGGAAATATTTGCGTTATACTTTGCTTTAATTAGCGCTATCTCCTTTTCTACATCATCCATTTCTTCAATATTTTCTCCAATGGCGCCCTTGTAATATATTTCAAGTGAATGAATAAGTTGTTGCCCAATATAAATAATGAAGAATTTTATCTCACCACCATCAGCTTGTCTAAGAGCGGTAAGGTAATTTGGCTTATCCTGAGTTTTAATAATTGCTGGAGGATAGCCTTTTTGCATAAATATTAGATTCATGAGAATTCTTGCCATTCTACCATTTCCGTCATCAAAGGGGTGGATTCGAATGAAGTCATAATGGAACCTTGCTGCGAGTTCAAGTGGGTGCATCGAACCCTCTTTATTTTTATTATACCAGTCGAGCAGATCTTTCATTTTCGCGGGAGTTTCCTCTGGACTTGCGAAATAAAACATTTCCCCGGTGGAGGTGAGTACGTGATTTGGTAACGTCTTATATTTGCCTATTTCAATTCTTTTTTTTGTTGGCTTCCCATCAGATGTCTGGGCAGGAACATAATACGGTTCATGTAAAATAATTTCGTGCAATTCCCTCATAAAATTCTCGGTAAGAGGTCTGCGTTCTTTAATAACATCATCAAGTAAAAGTATCGCTTCATTATGACCCTTAATATCGAGGTGATCTTTTAAGGGTTTTCCTTGCGCGGTTATGCCATGCAAAAGAAACGTGCGGGTTTCTCCAAATGTTAAGCTGTTTCCTTCGAGATTGTTAGAATGGAAGTTCCAGTCCAGTCTGAATTTTTGCATTATTCTCTTCTCCAATTCCTGGCTTAACGGACGCAATCTATCTATATCTGCGCTTAGACTATCAATCTTGTCAATAATATCTGGTATTTCCATATGAAATGAGTTATAGCAAATTTAATAAAATAGAGTTGTCTTGTTAAAGAAGACTTTTGCCCACCTGCTTGTTTTTTCCTTCTTTTGCAGTCCTTAAATCGAATACCCTATAATTACAGTATCATGCAGCACATTAAACGCTCCAAAGTAGTCGATCTTCTCCGCTCAGCTGATTTCGGGAAGGAAGTGAATGTAAAAGGATGGGTACGCACCAAGCGCGGCAACAAAAATGTTGCGTTCGTGGCCGTGAATGACGGGTCGGTGATCCAAAGCATACAAACGGTATTCGAATTATCGAATTTCAAAGAAGAGGACCTTTCAAAAGTAACTACCGGTGCCTGCGTTTCAGTGGAAGGTACGTTGGTGGAATCGAAGGGGCAGGGGCAAACGGTAGAAATACTTGCGAAAAAAATTGAAGTGTACGGCACTGCCGACCCCGAAAAATTTCCCTTACAGAAAAAGGCGCATACCATGGAGTTTTTGCGCGAGATCGCGCACCTGCGTCCTCGCACCAACACCTTCGGGGCGGTGTTCCGCATCCGCCACCACATGAGTTATGCGATACATAAATTCTTTAACGATAAGGGGTTTTTCAATTTGCATTCGCCCATCATCACCGCGAGTGATGCAGAAGGTGCCGGAGAAATGTTTCGTGTTACAACACTCGACCTTAACAATATCCCGCGCAGCGAGGATGGAAGTATAAACTATAAGGATGATTTCTTCGGCCGCTCCACCAACCTTACCGTGAGTGGCCAGTTAGAGGGAGAGTTGGCAGCAACAGCTATCGGGCTCATTTATACGTTCGGTCCTACTTTCCGTGCCGAGAATTCCAACACGCCCCGTCACCTGGCTGAATTCTGGATGATAGAGCCGGAGATGGCTTTTTATGATATTAACGATAACATGGACCTTGCCGAAGAGATGCTGAAATACCTGGTCCGTTTTGCGCTCGAAAATTGCAAGGACGATATTGAATTCCTCAACAACAGGATCATTGAAGAGGAAAAACAGAAAAAAGAAAGTGAGCGGAGCAAGACCACATTGCTGGAACGATTAAAAGTTGCAGCCACTTCGCCTTACCAGAGGCTCACGTACACCGAGGCCATCGAGATATTAAAAGGAGCTAAGAAAAAATTCGAGTTCAAACCCGAGTGGGGT
>DATDFI010000201.1:0-3088 GCA_036522695.1 Bacteroidia bacterium
ACCCCGGTTGCCAGATCCGAAACATCTATTTTGCTGTCGTAACCTTTCTTGACAATATTTCCGAGTACATCATATACTTCAAAAGAAGTTTTACGCGAGAAATTGATACCCTGACCGCAGCCGGTTGTCACTTCCGGGTTTGTCGAAAAATAAACCAGGCTATCGGAAACATGAGGTTGCGAGGTGTAATCCAATTGTTTAACCCTGAATATATTTTTGCCGGAATTTAAATCAGGAATAATAAATGTGTAGCGGTTGTCTCTTTCCTTTCCCTGACCGGTAACTGTGCCGATCTTCGTCCATTTATTCCATCGGAACTGCTCAATGATATATGGTATATTTCCTTTTTCTTCATTCGTTTCCCAAATTAGGTTGCCAAGGCTATCGATCTCTATTTTTGTAATAACAAAAGTGCTGCGTGGAAATAAAACTTCGGGATTATAAAATTTTAGCTTACAATCTTTTTTGCAGTAAAGAATAATTTTTACACTATCACCCAATTTCAATTGGAAACAAGTGAGATTAATTTCATTGAATGTACTATGTTCATCACACCACGAATTAGCACTTTCTCCATTAACGGTGTATTTTTTCACACAATTCACAGCATATCCTATCGATCCCTCTCCACCATAATAAATATTTTTGCCCTGGTAGGTCCCGCGCAGGACAAGCGTATCAGTTCCCTGGCAAAAGGAAGTCACAGCAAAAAGAAGCAAAATGAATAACAATGCGAAGTTTCGCAGCATGGTCAAATTTAATTATTCGGAAAGGAGATAAAAAATCAGATGATCCTGTACAGGGAGCGCCCTTTCTCCCCGAGAGCATCCACCCGTTTTTCGATCATGGGATCTTTTTCAAGAACGGGAGCGTGGTACGGTTTGACGCGTGCATCAATAATGAGCGAGCCCCGGCACCCCCAGTGCTTATTTTCAATAAAACTATCAACGCCATAAATATCGGAGGAGGGATTGCTGCGCGTGAAAGTGGCCCAGAGAAAATTGTTAATGTTCGCTGCCAGGAACTCACTGTCGTCACAAAGGATGATGAGGGGGAAGGCGGTTAGATCCGAGATACGAGATGTGAGACGCGAGATGTCATCCGAAGCATTTTTTGAATTCGAATATTTTTTTGTTTTGACAGCGATAATGCCGGGCAACACAACCCTGGGGGCGCTAAAATCTTCGGGAAGATCGAGTGCAGGGGTCTGTGTTCCGAGTTCTCTTTTCTTTTCACCGGCAGCGGCTATCACCACCTTGCTTCCGCTGTTAAGGCCACTGCCACTGTAATCCAGGGTATCAATAGTTGTGTTGGTCTGGAAATGCAGGTCGCGGCTCCAGTCCACACGCTCGAGCAGGAAATGGAAATAACCAGGGACATCATGGGCAGAAGGTGAACCATCTTCTTTAGCTGTGATGAAGAGATATTTCGCGAGCGACATTTGACCCGTGCCCAGGATATGGTTCGCGATCGTAAGGACCTCCTGGGGTTTTCTTTCCTTTATATAGGGTGTATAGCGTTCGCTGCCCACGGCCAGCAACAAAGGGTGAACACCCGCAGCGTCCACTGCATGCACTTCTTTCAGTCCAGGGATCTCGTTCGGCAAAACATCGCCCGTTAATTCGTGGATGAGCGCGCCAAAAGCGGTATCCTCCTGCGGGGGCCGGCCCACTACTGTAAAAGGCCATATCGCATTTTTACGATGCCATACTTTGTGCACGCGCATCACTGGGAAATCATGCACCAGCGAATAATACCCGAAGTGATCACCGAAAGGACCTTCAGGCTTATTCTCTCCCGGCCACACTTCACCGGTAATGATAAAATCCGCATCGGTTGAAATGCAATAACCATCGTGGTACGCGTACCGGAATTTTCTGCCGCCCAGCACACCGGCAAAAGTGAGCTCGCTCATTCCTTCGGGCAGAGGCATTACAGCCGAAAAAATATTGGCGGGAGGCCCTCCGATAAAAACAGAAACCTTCAATGGCTTTCCCTTGGCATTTGCTTTGGTTTGATGCACGCCAATGCCGCGGTGAAGCTGGTAATGCAATCCCACTTCTTTATTGAGGATGTAATTATTCCCGCTCAACTGTATGCGGTACATGCCCAGGTTGGAGCGCATGATCCCGGGCTGATCAGCATCCTCGGTATAAACAAGCGGAAGCGTTACAAATGCGCCACCGTCCTTAGGCCAGCACACCAGTTGGGGCAATTTATCAATGGTGGTTTCTTCAAAACCGCTGAAGGGAACTTGCTTTGGAAAAGAAGCCCGCGCTTTCAGCGCAAGACCTGGATGGCGAAGCAACTGCAGCGTATCGTTCCTAAATCCTGCCAGTTTTTTTACTGTGTTGATGCTGTCGCGGAAAAGGAAACGGCTGCGTTCGATTGTCCCGAAAATGTTGGAAACTGCACGGAAAGGTGAGCCTTTTACTTTTTCAAACAAAAGTGCCGGCCCTTTTTTATCAAATACGCGCAGGTGAATGGCCGCCATCTCGAGGTAAGGGTCCACTTCTTCTTTTACCCGGACAAGCTGGCCGTTCTTTTCCAGGTCGGTGATGCATTCCTGCAAATTGCGGTACATGCTGCGAAGGTAAGGTAAATCGTCAATGGGATTCGTCAATTTACGTCCTCCGTTTTAAAAAAATACCAGGGGTTAACCGGGATCAGTATCTTTTTTCCTGGAGAGATCGAAAGGCATTACCATTTTAAAGCTGATGTTCCTTCCCATGTTGTAAATGCCGCTGCGTCCTGTTCCGTTCACGGGGTAATTATCGAAATATTTAAGTCGGTTCATATTCGATTGGTACGCCACGTTGGCGAGGTTGGTGCCGAGTATGCTTATCGTAAACAAGATCTGATCTTTTTTGTTCACCACGTTAGCACCCAATCCGGCATCGATGAGTGTATAGCCGGGCGTGCGTGTTTCGGTTCCATACGCGCTGTAAAAATTTTCCTGAGCGTTATACCATTGCACTCCCGCCTTAATGAAAATAGAGGAGAAGCATCTTACTTTTTTCTTGATGTCGGCCCTGAGTTCAGAAATAGTATGCAAAGGAGGGATGAGTGGGAGGTATCTCGTGCTGTC
>DATDFI010000202.1:0-6298 GCA_036522695.1 Bacteroidia bacterium
ACATATCACCAATGCTGTAAGCGGCTTCTCGGGCCCCGGCAGCGAAGATCTTTCAAAGGGACATTATTTAAAGACGGATCCCTTGTTGTCCTTTACTGTATCCGCTCTTCAGCGCTTCGACAGTACTCACCCTGCAGGGACCTCACTTAATGAATACTTCCTGGCGGGCTCCGGAACATCGGTTTATACCCTCGCCTCTTCTTCAAGCTCTCTTTTCAGCTTTCCGGGAAAAGGAAAGACCAGCTGGCAATATGACCAATACGTTGTTCTCATGCAACCGCCCGATTCTGCCGGCACTTACCAGTTTGTAGTAGATGCGGTTTTTTACCCCGCGCACCGCCTGCGCGACACACTTACCGTAGATCTTTACTGATGAAGAAACTTGCTTTTTTATTCTTTTGTTCCACGTTCGCTTCAGCTAATGCCAGTATACATGGTGGTCTTTTCGATACCGTGCCGCACACGCACAAGATCTCGTTCGCAATTTCACTCCTGGAGGAACGGGAGGTTTTCCCGCTACAAAACCCGCTTTTACGGGGGCTGGGGAACGGGCTGGGCGATTACCTGTATCGCAGGCAGGCTCATGCCCACCTGGGAATGTTCAAGCTCGGGTTCTACTTGAGAGGAAAATGGGGACTGGAGTTCGGTTCCGATATCGACAGCATACCGCTCGATCCTTCGTTCATGAAAAATTACATCGCTTCCCATTACCCGGATTTTTTTCAGCCCGGGGGTAAGCTTCAGCACGCCTACAGGTTAAGTGGCGGCTTCATGAGATCCTGCTATCGTTTTCGCTTGCATTATTTTGATATTGTTCCCAAAGCCGGGATCGGATTGCTGAAGATCGGTGCAGATTCGCTGGAGGTATCGCTTAAGCAAAATGGGAGCAACCAGTTTGTTAATTATGAAGTACAGCCGGAGGCCATGCATAGCACGCTGGCCTTTGATCTTGCATTATCATTCGAGAAAAAAATAGGGCGCTTATATGGCCAGCAAATGCTTTTGGCGTTGAGCGGCTCTTATACGGTGTGCAGGCCGCAGTTATATTTTAGCGTCACCGAATCCCGCTACAGCGGCACAAGCACTTCAGAATTCCTTGTAAAGGACCGGCTGGACAGTTACAGCGCAATGCTTTCGCTGGTCTTTCGAATGGACACTTGGTAGGATATTCGCCAGCGCTCCCGGCCTGTTCAGGTGCCATGGCATATAGTACCATTAAATTAAAAAAGCGCAAAAATTTTGCGCCCTTCTCATAACTCCACGCTCCCCGCTCCTAACTCTCCCTCCTCCCTTCCACCACGATCACGATCTCTCCTTTCACTTCCTTCTGCGAAAAATATTCTGCGAGCTCCTGTAAGGTCCCTCTTTTATTTTCCTCGAACATCTTGCTGAGTTCGCGCGACACGCTGGCCCTGCGTTCCGCCCCGAAAACCTCTGCGAATTGCTGCAGCGCTTTCACCAGCCGGAATGGGGATTCGTAGAAGATCATTGTGCGCTCTTCATCCTTTAGGTTCTGCAATTTGGTTTGCCTTCCTTTTTTCTGAGGCAAAAATCCTTCAAAACAAAATCGCTCGCTCGGCAAACCGCTGTTCACCAGCGCTGGGACAAATGCCGTGGGCCCTGGCAAGCATTCCACTTCAATATCATTGCGCAAACATTCCCGCACCAATAAAAAACCGGGGTCGGAAATGGAAGGCGTACCTGCATCGCTCACCAGCGCTACTTTTTCACCCGCCTTTATCATCTCCACCACCTTCTCCACCGTATCATGCTCGTTATGCAAATGGTGAGAGATCATTTTTTTCTGGATGCCGAGGTGATGCAGTAGTTTTCCCGTTGTCCGTGTGTCCTCCGCCAGTATCACATCCACCTCCTTCAGCATGCGTATCGCGCGAAGCGTGATGTCCTCGAGGTTGCCGATGGGAGTAGGGATGAGGAATAATTTCATGTACTACGAATATACGAAAGGGCGAATTACGAATAGGGCATCCACGATAATATGATCAAAAAATAACGAGAAGTCACGTGAAAAAATAATTTATCCACTTTCTCGTTTTATTGTCCTTATGAATAAGTTCAGGCAATTAGCCGTATTTACGCTGGTTTTAAAGTTCTCCATTTTACCTGCTCAACATCTTGCAACGGTATTTATTGATACCTGCATTGTGACCTCAGGGAAAGACACCCTTCGCTACCAGGTTTCTTCAAAAGCTTATTTTTTATCAATAAAAAGAAAGGGCGAAGTGATATTGTATAAGAATGACACATTAAGTATCAAACATGAATTCTCAATAGCGAATAATGAATACTCAAACAAAATCATGTTTACTGAGGCAGACACTTCTAGATATACCTATCTGGTATTGTTAAATTCCGTTGAAATATTTATTTATAATAAATTATTTCTCCCTTCTCCTGAAGAATTGGATGGAATGGAGTTCGAAATTTGTGGTGGTTATGGCGAAAGACAACGAGTTCAGGTTGAAAGCAAATCGGATTCAGCCCATCCCGACCTTTACGTTTACACAGTTGTGCGCCTCTACAATGAAGCACCAGAAGATACGTTTGCATATCAATTTCCAATGCGGCAGGGTGCCTGGTTATCTGCAAGTGATGGTTGCCAGAAAATACGTGCGATTTATATAAATGATAAAAAAGAAGGAAAAACCACAATATATTATAAAGATGGTGCTAGTATTGATTTATTTTTCAAAAATGGGATTCGAGTAGGAGAAGGGAATATGAGGGTGAAGAATTTATTTCAATATTTTAGGCCGAGAGAATTGGTCAATAATGATTGCGAATAGTTATCCTATTCCTACTCGAAGATTAGTTGATGTTAAAAGATCTTGCTTGCCACCCTTCGTGTCGCCTCCGAAGTACCCATGGTATAAAAGTGAAGGCAGGGCGCACCGTGTTCGATCAGCTCTTTGGATTGCTGTATGCACCAGTCAATACCCACTTCTTTCGCTTCCTTGTCATCTTTACATTTCTCCACTGCTTCGTAAAGATCATTGGGCACATCTATCTTGAATGTTTTGGAAAGCAAGGTGGATTGCTTTTTGGAAGTAAGGATCTTCAGTCCGGGGATGATCGGCACATTGATACCCATCTTACGGCATTCGTCAACGAACTCAAAATATTTTTTGTTGTCGAAGAACATTTGCGTCACAATAAAATTAGCACCGGCCTCCACCTTTTGTTTCAAAAAGCGAAGATCGCTCACCATATTGGGTGCTTCAAAATGCTTTTCCGGGTAACCGGCAACACCAATGCAAAAATTGGTAGGAGCTTCTTCACCTAAGTCACTGTGCAGGTAACGGCCGCTGTTCATGGTCACCACCTGCCGCACAAGGTCCACCGCGTAAGCATGGCCATTAGGCTCCGGCACAAAACTCGGCTCGCTTTTAATGGAATCACCACGCAAAGCCAGCACATTATCGATGCCGAGGAACTGCAGATCGATCAATGCATTCTCCGTTTCCTCTTTTGTAAAACCCCCGCAAATGATGTGCGGCACGGCATCCACCTTGTAACGGTTAATGATGGCCGCACAAATTCCAACAGTGCCCGGGCGCTTCCGGATGGAAACTTTTTCGAGGTAACCGCCCTCGCGTTTTTTATACACGTACTCTTCACGGTGGTAGGTCACATCCACGAACGAGGGTTTGAACTCCATCAAAGGATCGATACCATCGAAAATGGATTGAATGCTCTTCCCTTTTAGCGGGGGAAGTATCTCGATGGAGAACAAGGTCGATTTGGCCTGTTTGATATGATCCGTGACTTTCATAAGCTGAAAATGGGAGGCAAATATAGTTAAAAGTACCAAGTAGAAGTGCCTGTTGGGTTATGGAATGGGAGCGGTCCTTACATCTGTTATAGCATAGGCCATGAAACGTAATTTGGTTTTGGTAGGCTTGCTTGCGGTGATCATTCCCATGGCAGGTAATGCGCAGGGAAAGAATGACACTTTCCCGGGCAGCGCATATTATCAGGTGAAGCATGTCCTGCAACACACCTATATGGACAGCCTGCCCATCCAGGCGGATATTTACCCGAATATTTATTTCCTGTATAATGAAGAAGAGTTCCCGCAGCTTAGCTCAAAAATAAATTCGCTGCACCTGAAGGAGATCATGGATTTCGGATCCCTGTTCAGCGGACACCTGTATTACATTCCGCCCGATTCTGTGAAGAACGTACAGCGTAAGGTGGGGATCCTTGGTAATTTTTTCACTTATCCCGGGGGAGGCGCGGTGCTTGATCGGGATATTACCCTCTATTTCAGGGAAGGTACGGGTAAGAGTACGATCGATGCATTTCTTGACAGGAATGGGTTGAAGCGTTTTGATGAATATTCCGGTGACCTGTACTCTTACCGTTATGTAAATGTTACCGACATGGTAAAGGCGTGGGACCACCTCGAAAGGGAAAGGATCGTGAAGGAATGGCGATGCATCACCTGGACAGAAAAAGGCCTTTCGGAAAAGCATGTTTGGCCGGTGCATCCCAAAATATATGGTGCGGTAGGTGCGCGAAAAAAGATACATAACGACACCTTGCTCTTCCTCGAGGTGGGGACGGAACCCTACCTGGATTTGTACATATACCGTGTGCGGGAAACAGATTCAACTTTTGCCGATACCCTGTTCCTTCTTCATCACACCCTCTCGTATTACAGTACGTTTGAAGATGAGTATGTAACCGAAGCGGTGTATTACCAGGTGCAAGGTGATAAGATCGTGTTTTATGATAATATGTATTCGTGGAATGAATTGTTCGGGGCACCTTACCAAAATCCCCGACTATACAGTACTCTTAAAGAAACCTATGTATATCGCAGCAGCGGTGCGCTTGTGCTGTTGAAAACCGAATATGGCATGTCGGGTTCCAGGATGTTGAACAAGGAGCTGGATACCGAGATCAGGAAATACACACAGGAAAAATTTGACGGGCTGCATGAATAACAGTGAAATAAAAAAAACGGTACGATTGGCCCTTGTGCTTGTGTTTTACGGTTGCCGCCTTTTCGCAGGAGGGATAACAGGCATTGATACGTTATCTCCCGTTCCGTATTACAATAAGGCATGCATCCTGCACAACAGCCGCTTTTCCAACAGCGGCTTCGAAGTGAATGTTTACCTCAACGCCTGGGCGCTTTATTATGATGAGCGATATGCCGGTCAAAAGGAAAAGATGAATAAGCTCGGGCTAAAAGAGCTTCGCAATTTTCCCCGCCAGGATTCACTTGGTTTTCGTATTTATTACATTCATCCCGATTCGGTAAAATATGTGAACAGGATATTCAGGATATACGGGAATTACTTTGAATGGGAAAAAGGCAGCGGGATCCTCACCCGCCAGGTGTACATGCGTTTCAAGGAAGGGATCGCTACCAGCGACCGGGCCGATACCATCCTGAAAAAATATTGTCTCAAAAATTCCCGCTGCACTTTCACGCAAAGCACTTACTTTTTATATACGCGTTCCGATAAAATGCTGGAGGCTACCTGGAGAACGATGCGTGAGCCCGAGGTGTCGGACATCTGGAACCGGGTGTGGCTGAAGGGAGACAAGATGGAAAAATGGGAATTTGAGCCTGTCCGCCCAGGTAACATTGTGAAGAAACAAAAAATGTTCAACGACACTTTGCTCTTTTCAGAGAACAGGGATGCAGAACGTGCGGACATGGCGGTCTATAGCGTGAAAGAAACCGATTCTACCTTTGCCGATACGCTGTACCTTTTAAGCCATACACTGGAATATAACAGCACGTTTGAAATGAATTATGAGACCGAAGCCGCAGTTTACGAGGCCAGCGACAGCACAGTGGTCTTTTACAATAACACGTTCTCCTTTGATGAATTGTTCGGTGCGCCATACCAGAATCCCAAACTATACAATACGTTCAGGGAACTTTATATTTACAACAGGAACGGAAAGCTCACCTTGCAAAAAACTGAATTCGGCACGCAGGATTCGAAGATGAAGAACAAAAAGCTGGATGCCGAGATAAGAAAGCGCACACAGGCGACCTTTGACAGGATCCGGCATTATTAAAAAATAATGAGAACACTCTCGGTCATTTTTTTCTTCGCATTCGTTCATTCCTGCATTTCAGCCCAGGCTCCCCCGGTAACCTGGTGCCTCGATAAGCCGCTCACCCGGCAGGATACCCTTGCACTCATCGCCAACCGCGTACACCGGGTAAGGATCTATGAAGCCAATAAAAATGACAGCAGCCGCACCATTCCTAAAAGCATTTCGGGTTCCGGCAAGGATGCCAATCCTTTAT
>DATDFI010000203.1:0-3731 GCA_036522695.1 Bacteroidia bacterium
CGAACGCTTCCGTAATCCCGTGTTCCGCATTTTCCATACAGAGCTGGAAGCGGTGTATGAAGAAAAAAACATATCGCTCGATAACGACCAGGAAAAAATGTGGGAAGCCCTCAACGAAGGGCTTTTCAGGAAGCACCCTTACGGAACGCAAACCACCATCGGCACTATCGATCACCTTAAAAATCCATCACTCAAACACATCCGCGAATACTACAATAAATATTATGTGCCCAATAACATGGCCATCTGCATCAGCGGTGATTTCGACCCCGACTGGACCATCAAATTCATCAATGAAAAATTCGGGAAGATGCCGGGGCGCGAGGTGCAGCCCTATGTTCCTCCAGTGGAGAATGCGATCACCGCACCGATCATGAAAGATGTTTATGGCCCGGATGCCGAATCGGTATTGCTTGGTTTCAGGTTTGCGGGTGCGGGAACAGACGATGCGCTGATGATCACGCTCATCGACAAACTTCTTTACAACGGGAAAGCAGGATTAGTTGATCTCAACCTCGTTCAAAAACAAAAAGTGCTGGATGCGTACACCGGCACCGATATTAAAAAAGATTATTCGGAGCACGTAATGGCCGGTCAGCCGAAAGAGGGACAAACCCTTCAGCAGGTGAAGGACCTTTTGCTCGCGCAGCTCGAGAAGATCAAAAAAGGCGATTTCCCCGAGTGGCAACTCACCGCCATCATCAACAATATGAAACTGGAACGCACCAAAGAATACGAGCAAAATACCAACCGTTGTTTCGCTATGGTGGATGCCTTTGTGCTCGGTCAAAAGTGGCAGGACCAGGTGAACCAGATCGACAACTTAGCAAAGATCACCAGGAACCAGGTTATGGACTTTGCGAAAAAGAATTACACGAATAATTACGTGGTGGTGTATAAACATACGGGTGAGGACAAGAACGTGCAGAAAGTGACCAAGCCGCACATTACTCCCGTTGAAGTGAACCGTGATGCGCAAAGTGAATTCGTGAAGACCATCATCACCACTCCTGTCAAGGACATCGACCCGGTTTTCGTCAATTACGACATCGATGTGCAGAAAGGAAAAGCAGGCAATGTTCCGCTCTATTGCACCTTCAATACCGAGAATCCCACCTTCAGCATGTATTACGTGACCGAGATGGGGACCAATAACGATAAGAAGCTCGGCATCGCCATACAGTATTTAAAATACCTCGGCACAAAGGAATATACGGCCGAGCAATTGAAACAGGAATTCTACAAACTGGGATGTAGTTTTGATGTTTCGGCATCTGAAGAGCAGGTGTATGTTTCGCTCAGCGGGCTTGCCGAAAACTTCGAAGCAGCCACGGCACTCTTCGAAAAACTGCTGGCCGACCCGCAGCCCAACGCACAGGCCCTCGCAGGCCTCGTGTCCGACATACGCAAAAGCCGTGCAGATGCCAAGCTCGACAAGAGCCAGATCCTCTGGAACGGCATGCTCAGCTACGCCACCTACGGCCCGAAAAATCCGAAAACGAATATTTTAAGCGATGCGGAATTAAAAGCGCTCAAGCCCGAGCAACTTATCAGCATCATTAAAAACCTCGAGAGTTACGAGCACCACATTTTATATTACGGCCCCCGCTCGGTGAACAGCCTCAGCATTATTTTAGGCCCTTTGCATAAAGCCCCCGCGCAACTTATTCCCGTACCGCAATCGCAAAAATTTGAGGAGCTGCCCAATGATGCCAATATGGTTTACGTGATCAATTACGATATGAAGCAGGCGGAGATACTGATGCTCTCGCGCGGTGACATGTACAATAAGGACCTCGTTCCGCAGGTGCGTATGTACAATGAATATTTCGGGGGAGGTATGTCGAGCATCGTGTTCCAGGACCTGCGTGAATCAAAAGCCCTGGCGTACTCCACGTTCTCGAGTTATTCCGCCCCTAACCAAAAGGACAAGCACTTTTTGAATTATGCGTACATAGGCACGCAGGCCGATAAATTGCCTGAAGCCATGAAAGGAATGACCGAGCTCCTCAACTTTATGCCGGGGGCCGATCTCACCTTCTCCTCGGCAAAAGATGCGGTACTGCAGGGCCTGCGCACGCAGCGCATCACCAAAACAAATATTTTATGGAGTTACGAGAACGCGCGAAAGCTGGGGCTGGACCACGACCTGCGCAAGGATATTTTCGACAAGGTGCAGAAAATGACCTTGAATGATGTAAAAGTTTTCCAGCAGAAATACGTGAAGGACCACCACTACAACATCATGGTGCTGGGCGATAAAAAAACGCTCGATATGAATGTGCTGGGGCAGTATGGAACCGTGAAGGAATTAACACTGCAGGATATTTTCGGGTACTGACACGGGAATGATACCGGCATGGATGCACTCCTGATACTTACCATGTATATCGCACCGGCCACACCCGCTTTGTGGTTGATCCTCTTTTTTATGTTGCGTGACCGCGAGGGTGGTAAAACCTCATTCTGGATCTCCTTCATTATTTACCTTCTCATTGCCGGTGTGTTCCTGCTCCTGCTGGCCGATGCGAGCGGCTGGGATGGACTTGGCATCCTGGTCATCGGGGCCATTTGCATTACCGTTTACACCCTCCTGCTCTTTTTTGTTTTTCTTTTGATCCGTAATCGAATGCCTCCGCTTGAAATGCAGGCTAAAAGCAACAGCAATGTGCTGGATGATATTCCCTGATCTTTTAGGGGAGCGCCCGGTCCGGTCCTCCTATCACCGCCATTCCCGCTATCACTGCGTTCTATCGGGGCTATTCTCATCGGCCTGCTTTTCATCGAACCCAAAAATTCCCTTTGCCCTTTTCGGTGAATCCTGTAAGTTTGCCATCCTTACCGACAACTAATAACCGACAACTAACAACCAACCACCAATATGAGCAAGATCAAAGTTGCAAACCCTGTAGTAGAACTCGATGGCGATGAAATGACCCGCATCCTATGGAAATTCATCAAGGACAAACTTATTCTCCCCTACCTCGATCTCGACATTAAATATTACGACCTCGGCATAGAGTACCGCGACAAGACCGAAGATAAAGTGACCGTTGAAGCGGCCGAAGCGATAAAAAAATACAGCGTGGGCATCAAGTGCGCCACCATCACTCCCGATGAGGCACGTGTAAAGGAATTCAACCTTAAGCAAATGTGGAAGTCGCCCAACGGCACCATCCGTAATATCCTTGACGGAACTGTTTTCCGCGAGCCCATCGTTTGTAAAAATGTTCCGCGCCTGGTGCCCAACTGGAATTCGCCAATATGCATCGGCCGCCATGCTTTTGGCGACCAGTACCGCGCAACCGATACGGTTATAAAAGGGAAAGGCAAACTCACCATGACCTTCACACCCGAAGGCGGGGGCGAACCCCAAACGTTTGAAGTGTACAATTTCAAAGGAGACGGTGTTGCACTTTCCATGTACAATACCGATGAATCGATAAAAGGTTTTGCGCAGAGTTGCTTTAACATGGCGCTGAGCAAAAAATGGCCGCTCTACCTCTCTACAAAAAACACCATCCTCAAAAAATATGACGGTCGCTTCAAAGATATTTTTGCAGAGATCTTCGAAAAAGAATTCAAGGATAAGTTCAAAGCGGCCGGCATTGTTTACGAGCACCGCCTTATCGATGACATGGTGGCTTCGGCACTGAAATGGAACGGCAACTTTGTATGGGCCTGCAAAAATTATGATGGTGACGTGCAGAGCGACTCGGTGGCACAGGGCT
>DATDFI010000204.1:0-9268 GCA_036522695.1 Bacteroidia bacterium
GTCAACTTCTACGGTTTTGATCACATAACCCGTATCGTTCATCAGGACAGGACCGCAAACGTCTCCCTTTTTTAATTCAAACGCAGCCGAATCGAGTGCATTCCAGTAAACGTATTGTGAAAGCCGGTCGACCGTGTACTTGTGGTAAGATTGCTTCATTTCCGAAACAATGAAAACGGAATCGTTAGCGGCATTTTTAAATCTTTTCATGATCACGTTGGGCATTTGCGCGAACAGCACTGCCGGGAGCAGGAAGAGGACGATGATCGATTTTTTCAGATCCATTTCAGCTCTTGTTTGGTAAAGTTGTTTTGTTTGTTGCCCGTATTCAGCGTTCCTGCGGGTTCGAAAAGCATAATGTGCACTTCTTCGGCAGCGCGCGGGCGGTGTTCGGTCCCTTTCGGGATGATGATGCATTCGCCTTCCGAAAGTTCTATGCTTTTATCACGCAGGTCCATGGTGAATTTCCCCTTTACCACCAAAAACATTTCATCTTCCTCATCATGTTTATGCCAGGGAAATTCACCTTTGAATTTGGCGAGTTTGATGTGCTGGCCGTTGAGTTCGCCCGCAATACGAGGGTCCCAATACTCGTTGAATTGAGCGAACTTCCGGGAAAGGTTTATTTTTTCTATGCTCATTCCATGCAATTTTTACTCAACCACTCTTCAATATAAGCTGCGATCTCGCCCCAGCCTTCATCATTGATGAGGTAATGCCTGCGGCCTGGAAACTCTTTGAATTCGGTCTTGGATGGAGCGGAAGAATATTTTTTGTAATTGCTCCTGTTGAGCGATGAGGGAATGATCTTATCCTTTTCGCCCGCCACAAAAAGCAAAGGCTGTTTTTTCGTTTTGTAATTGATCGCTGCGATGTTACCGAGTGTATCACGGGGTATCAATTTACTTTGAGGGACCACGCATTCGTAAGCTTTATCCAACCCAGCGCCCTGCAAATGATCGGCAAAAGCATACTGAAATTGCTTTTTGGATAGAAGCAGGGGAGTGTGCTTTGATGAAAAAGGGTTGAGCGCAGGCCAGTTCGCTTTGAGGAATGAAAGTTTTGTGGTGATCACGCCTTTGGGAGGAGCGCTGTCGATAGCCACCCCGCAACAACCCAGCCCGCGGTTCAATAATACCTGAACGATGAGCCCGCCCATGCTGTGGCCTATAAGAATGGGCGCATCACCAAGCGAGCGAATGAACTTTTCATATACATCGATCACATCGGAAAGATGTACATGGCCTTCGCCCGCAACATCGGGATGTTTCTTCCGTAACTCTCCGGGCGAAGCATTTTTAAGAGGCCAGGCGGGCGCATGACATTCATAACCCTTCTCTTCGAAAAATTTTTTCCAGTCGTCCCAGCAATTATTGGTGACGAACATGCCGTGGATGAAAACAATGTTCTTTAGAGCCATGAAATAAAAATACCCAATTGTATCTTACGTGCACCCGCAGGACACATTTTGGTCCTTGCTTTTGGAGATACGCGCCCAATAAAATACCATCGCTCCACCTGCATCGGGAGTGCATTTCAGCCCGATCGAGACGCTATCACTTCCGGTGCAGCCCACAAAAAAGCCGGTATAAATCATCCATTCGTCTCCCATTGTGGTAGGAGTGCCGGTGCTCGTATAAGTCATCGGGAGATCACCGGCCGTGACAACAACCAGGTCGAACAGTGAGAAGTCAGTGGGGCCGATCATTTTTTCAATGCTGTTGTGCAAGGGATAATTTTGAAAATCGGTTTCGCTTTTGATCAGTTTAACGGTGGTTCTCTTATCCGTGTAGCAGCCCACTGTTACGTTGCGATAGTGACTATAGGTCATTGCCGAGTCAAAGTAAAACGGATAGCGCTGATGCGTGTCATAAAAATTCGAGCGGTAGAAACAGGCGCTCATTAAAAGCAATAACAGCATGGAAATAAAAATAGCGTTACGTGAGTTCATCCGGCAATTGTGTTTGCCGCGGGCGACCGGCAGTGGGAGGTTTTATGGTTTGTATTATGTCTTCAGGTTTTATTTCATCAGTGTCATTTTTCATCCGTCTTAGAAAAACGAAAGCTGCGAGAGCAAGCAGGTTCACCCCGATCTCCACGTGGGAAGTGTTTCCGCCCAGGTACAGTGACATCTTCGAATTAATAAAAAAATGAATGCTACTGACGTTGCCCAGTGAAACAAGTAAGGATGCCCCGGCAACAAAAAAATAATAGATCCCGCCAAGGAAAAAGTAAGGAACCTGTAATGCGAAAATAATGCGGGCAAGCTTAAAAGCATTGTCCTTTTTTTGAAGAAGGCGCATCCCGGTAATAATGGTAAACCCGAAAAAGATCAACGGGAAGAAGTGGTAGATCACCCAGTTCATGCCAAACTCGAGAGTCTCGACCAGTTCAACGAACAAACCCCATCCCGCTGTAGCGATGAAAAAGATGCCAAGAAGCAGCCGGATGTATTCTTTTTGGGGCGTATTCATGTAAGGTCGAAAGAAAACCCCTTCTCATTGCTGAAAAGGGGTCGGTTCCATATAACATAAGGAAGCTTACTTGCTCCCCAGGTCGTCAAAGTTCACATCGGAAAAGCTGCCGTTGCTTTCACTGCTCACGGTAGTTTCGGAAGAAGACGAAACAGTTTCGGGCTGGCGGGTGCGGATCTGGTTCACCGCTTCACTCAGGCCTTCAGCGAACTTATCGAAATCCTCTTTGTACAAAAAGATCTTGTGCTTCTCATAATAGAATTTCCCGTCATCGCCAAAACGCTTCTTGCTTTCGGTAATAGTGAGGTAGTAATCGTTCCCTTTGGTGGCTTTCACATCAAAGAAATACGTCCTTTTTCCTGCACGCACGGCTTTTGAAAAGATCTCCTGCTTTTCTGCCCCGTTCTCTTTACCGTTTGATCCTACTTCCATAGTTGTTTTTTTTAGTTTTTCTCAGGAGAGCTTTTCTGTTTTTAAAGGCGCTCCCCTTAATTGTCTTTGTCCTTTCGGTTTTAGTCGAACAAATATATGAAATAATCCCAATCCGCCAAATTGAAGCATATTTGCAGAAATGATCGAAAATCACGACAGCGGATCGGTATATAAATGCCTTGAAGAACTGGATAAGCTACCTTTCGATTGGTCTCAAAACAGTTCATACTCATTTGATAATGAAGGCAATCTATATTTGGTCCTGTATTTCGTCAAACGCAGGGCCGGGAGGTTCGTGCTGTTTAAGATCGAGGATTTTGCAAAGAATTTCGGGGAGTTAAGCAGCATTATGTCGGCTCTTTTGTGCCTCGAAGTGGAAGATGAACACCACAGTGTGGTGGAAGAGGCGCTGGGCGAAATACACGGCATCATTGAGGCTGGAGGGACCACCACGCGGTTTTTTGATGCACATTGAATAGTTTATAGTTTACAGTTTATAGTTCATAGTTTACAGTTTATAGTTCATAGCTCCGTAGCACTTAACTATAAACTACGAACTACATTTTTTGTTCCTCAAGCACCTGCTTGTGATAAAGCTCGTAGTAAATCCCTTTTTTGGTGAGTAGTGTTTGGTGGTTACCCTGTTCAACGATCTTTCCATTATCCATTACGATCACCTGGTCGCAATTCTTTACGGACGATACCCGATGGCTGATGATGATGGTGGTGCGGCCCTTCATGATGCGCTGAAGGTTTTTTAAGATCTCTTCTTCCGTTTCGGTGTCAACGGCCGAGAGACAATCATCAAAAATGAGGATGCTGGGTTGTTTGATGATGGCTCGTGCGATGGAGATGCGCTGTTTTTGTCCTCCCGAGAGCGTGATCCCTCTTTCTCCAACGGTGGTCTCGAATTTCTCAGGGAATTCCATGATGTTGGACCAGATCACGGCATCTTTGGCGGCCTGCTCAACAGCTTTTTCATCGGTCTTGCTTTGCCCCGATCGTTCGCTGGTGAAAGCAATGTTGTTGGCGATAGTATCCGAGAACAGGAAAACCTCTTGCGGCACATAACCGGTTTGACTGCGCAGCGAATAAAGATTCACTTTCTTAATGTCCTTATCATCCACCAGGATCTCACCGGAAGTGGTATCGTATAAACGCGTTACCAATGCCGCGATGGAAGACTTCCCGGAGCCTGTGCGGCCGATCACCGCTAATGATTCGCCCGGTTTAACAGTAAATGAAACACCATCGAGCGCTTTAATGCCGGAGTGCTGGTAAGTGAAACTAACATTCCTGAATTCTATCTTGCCTTTGATCGGATCAGCGGAGGGATTATTATTTTCAATGGTGGGTTTTGTATCGAGGAATTCGTTGATGCGGGCCTGTGAAGCTGCCGCGCGCTGCACCAGTGATGTGACCCAACCCAGCGAAGCGATGGGCCATACGAGCCGGTTGATGTACATCACAAAAGCGGTGATGTTCCCCATGCTGATGCGGCCCTGGAGATATTCCATCCCACCTATATATATGGTGAGAATGGTGCTCAGGCCTATAAGCGTGATCATGAAAGGCTGGAAAAGCGATTCGGTACGCACAAGCGAAAGGTTTTTTGCCCGATACGTCCTGCTTTCTTTTTCAAAATTCTCATAAAAAGCATCTTCGCGTACATAAGCCTTCAGCACGCGTATGCCCGAAAAAGCTTCCTGCGTGTGCGTGGAAAGATCACTGAGCTGGGCCTGCACCTTGTTGCTTTTTTTATTGATGCGATCACTCACATAATAAATGCTGATCGCCAAAACGGGAAGTGGCGAGAGCGTGAAAAGAGAAAGCTTCACGTCCACGCGCATCATGTAAATAATGGTCAGTACAAAAGTCCCGAACGTGTTCACGATATACATGATGGCCGGGCCGATGTACATGCGCACGCGGCTCACATCTTCGCTGATGCGGTTCATCAGGTCGCCCGTGTTATTCCGCTTGTAAAATGCGAGGTCGAGTTTCTGGTAATGCTCGTACACTTCATTTTTCAGATCATATTCGATCAGCCTCGACATTACAATGATGGTTTGCCGCATGAAGAACATGAACAATCCCATGGTGAGCGCCATACCGATGATAAGCGATCCGTAAACGAGCATCTGGTGAACGACCTCATTCATGCTGTCGGACTTATGCTTTGCCACATAATCCACCGCCTCCTGCACATACTTGATGGAGTATACCGCAAAAAAATTATTGAGCCCAACAAACAATATCCCGAACAGCAGCCGGGCCCGGTAGCGGTAAAAATATTTGTTGAGATGTTTTAAAGCACGCATTGCCCAGTTTATAGTTTCAAGGTTACAGTCTCAAGTTGGCTTTATAGTTTTTTCATTATCATCTCGAATCTCATGTCTCAGATCTCACATCTTAGCTCTTCATGCCCAATTCATTTCAAAAACCGACCACGGCCTTAATTCCATCGTTTAAAATCAAATGTGCGAGTGAAAAATAAACCTATTTTTGTCCGCCTTTAAGCGGAAGGCAAATTTACTCAGATTAATCGTTGGCCTTATAAATATTTCGGCTATGGAAGTGAAAGATAAAGCGGCATCGCTTGCTGAGAATCCCGTGATCGCGCAAATGGGCGTTTACGATCACGAGCAACTGGTATTCTGCAACGACAATGCCACGGGACTCAAAGCCATTATCGGCATACACAATACGGTGCTTGGTCCCAGCCTGGGCGGCACACGCATGTGGAAATACAATAACGAGATGGAAGCCATTCGCGATGTGCTGCGTTTGTCGAGGGGAATGACCTATAAAGCATCTGTTGCGGGATTGAACCTCGGTGGAGGAAAAGCGGTGATCATTGGCGATTCCAAAAAGGATAAGAACGAAAAATTCATGCGCAGGTTCGGGCAATTCGTGAACAGCCTGGGCGGGAAGTACATCACTGCCGAGGACGTTGGTATTGGAACAGATGACATGGTGTGGGTAAGCAAGGAGACAAAACACGTTACCGGCTTGCCGGGGAAAAGCGGTGACCCTTCTCCTGTAACTGCATTCGGTGTTTACCACGCGATGAAGGCATCGGCAAAAGAAAAGTGGGGAGACGATTCCCTGGCCGGAAAAAAAGTGATGGTGCAGGGAATAGGTCATGTGGGAGAGAATTTAGTGAAGTACATCACCAAAGAAGGCGCAAAGGTCTTCATCAGTGATATCAGTGAAGAGCGTTTGGCGGCTGTTTCGAAGGAATATAAAGCCGAGGTGGTGGATAAGGATAAAGTGTACGATGTGGACATGGATATTTACGCTCCCTGTGCGTTGGGTGCCACGGTGAATACCGAAACACTGGACCGTTTAAAGTGCGGGGTGATATGCGGGGCGGCCAATAACCAGCTTGCCGATGAGAAAGTGCACGGGGAGGAAGTGCGTAAGCGGGGCATTATTTATGCGCCCGACTTTGTGGTGAATGCGGGCGGGCTGATCTCCGTTTCCTCCGAAATATCGGGCATCAGCATGGAAGAAGTAATGCGGTTGGCACAGGGTATTTACGACACCACACTGCGGATATTCAGCATCGCCAGGGAAAAAAATATTCCCACGTACCAGGCCGCCAACAGGATCGCGGAGGAGAGGATAGAAAATAAGAAGAAAAAGGGTTAAAAGTTATGCGTTATCCGGGAGACCCGGATGACCATAATGAATAACAAATAACGATGTTAAGCAGGAGATATTTAAGGATAAAAGTGATGCAGGCGCTGTATGCCTTTTTCCAGGGCGACAGTAAGGACATTGCCAAAGGCGAGCGGGAGATGTTCAACGGCATCGATAAGCTGTATGAACTTTACCATTTGTTGTTGTTATTGCTGGTGGAGATCCGTTTTAACGCGGTGCGCTCCACGGAAGATGCGAAAAATAAATTGCGTCCCAGGGCCGAGGACCTCAATCCAAATATGCGGTTCATTGAGAACACTTTCCTTGCTAAACTCGATTCGAACAAAGCCCTGAAAAAATTTGCGGAAGGCCACAAACTCTCCTGGAACAATGAAGGAGAGCTTACACGCAGGATCCTCAGCAACATCCGCGCAAGCGAAACATACCTCAGGTACATGAACTCACCGGACCATAATTTTAAAGCCGACCAGGAGTTTATACTTGAGATTTACAAGGAACACATTGCCGATTTTGAATTACTGGAGAATTTTCTCGAGGAAAAAAACATGTTCTGGTTCAATGATTTCGATTATGTGAACTCGATGGTGCTGAAAACGATAGAGGGGATGAGCGAGAAGGACAACGAGAATGCCCGCCTCATGCCGCTCTATAAAAATGAGGACGAGGACCGTGCGTTCGCTGTGGACCTTTTCCGCAAAACCATCGTGCATGACGAGGAGAACCAGAAGCTCATTGCGGAAAAAACGAAGAATTGGGAAGTGGATCGCATTGCCATGATGGATGTGTTGCTCATGAAGATGGCCATTACCGAGATACTTTACTTCCAGACCGTGCCGGTGAAAGTTTCGCTGAACGAATACATAGAAGTATCCAAAGCATTCAGTACTCCCAAAAGCAAGGTTTTCATCAACGGGATCCTTGATAAGCTCGTGCTCGATTTCAAGAGCAGTGGGCGCATGCAGAAAGTGGGCCGTGGATTACTCGAATGATCTGTTTTTTTAAGTAATTTCGCATCCCGTACACTTACTCATAACACGTATGAAAAAGCTGTTCTGTTTTCTTCTCCTGCCGGGCGTTTTAACGCTGGCGTCATGCGGCAATAAGCCCACTCAAGATAAGATGTCGACCGAGAACGTGAACATTCCTGACGGTGATGCGCTGCCGGGAACGAGTCCCGTCATGACCTTCGGGGAGACCAAACATGATTTCGGGACGATCACCGAAGGTGAAAAGGTTTCTTACACCTTCAAATTCAAAAATACGGGAGGCAGCGATCTCGTTATCACATCGGCACGCGGCAGTTGCGGGTGCACCGTACCCGAATTCCCCAAGGACCCGGTGAAGCCCAACCAGGAGGGCGTTATTCATGTGACCTTCGACAGCAGCGGGAAAGACGGCATGCAGCATAAGGATGTGACCATTGTGACCAACGCGCAACCCAATACCAAGATCATTCAGATCACGGCCAACGTGATGAAAAAAGAAGACAAACCCGATAACGATAAATAATTTAATTCCATTAAAATGACCGAACTTTTCGTGATTCTCCAGGCCCCTCAGCAAGGTGGCGGCATTTCATTCCTTCTCCCGTTGTTGATGATGGTGGTGGTAGTGTGGTTCTTTATGATACGTCCTCAATCCAAAAAGGCGGCAGAAGAAAAAAAGTTTCGTGAGAAGCTGCAGCAGGGCGATCGCGTGGTGACCATCGGAGGCATTCATGGAAAGATCACCGGTGTGCAGGAAACAACAGTAACCATTGAAGTGGAAGGCGGCCAGCGATTGAAGATGGAGAAGAGCGCCATCGCGCGCAACGTGGCCGATACCGCCACTACTGCCGAGAAGAAATAATTTCAAATCATTTCGCTCTTGAGGAATATCTTGCTGAACATATTCGGCTCACCGGGCACATCCGAAAAGAACGCGATCAACAGGAACCTCTCCGCATTTATTTTCTGTTTGCTCATTTCGGCATTGTGCTGGTTCCTCATCATGCTTTCACGCGAGTACCAGGAACAGCATGCCTCGTATAAAGTGGAGTACATCAATCTCCCGAAGGACAAAGCGCTGATCAACCGCCTGCCCGATTCATTGCACCTCGAGTTGAGCACAAGTGGTTTTTCCATACTCAAAGGAAGAATATTCAGCAGTGATCACAGCCTGAAAATAGATTGTTCGAAACTGAAGCCCGGTAGCGATAATATATCCTTCCTTCCTTCCGATAATATTACCATGCAGGTTACTTCACAGCTCGGGAATGATTACACCGTGACCAAAGTGATTCCCGATACCCTGTTCTTTAATTTCGGGGCGAGGGCCACGCGGCTGGTGCCGGTGAAGCTGAACATCAACCTGGGCTTTGCGAAACAGTTCCAGTTATCGGACAGCATCAGGATCGATCACCCGAAAATTTTAGTGTCGGGAGCGAGCGAGATGATCGAAAAGCTGGATCATGTATCCACCGATTACCTGGTGTTGAACGATCTTGAGAAAACAGTAACGGTAAAACTAGGTTTTGCAGAGAATGGTCACGGTCTCGGCTTTTCTCCCGATTCAATAAAAGTGACCATTCCAGTGGATCGGTTCACCGAGGGAAAAACAGAGGTGAGTGTTGAGCCGATCAATCTTCCTCCCGGTTATACACTGAAAATTTTCCCGGATAAGATCACGCTGCGCTACATGGTAGGTATCTCTGATAT
>DATDFI010000205.1:0-2491 GCA_036522695.1 Bacteroidia bacterium
ACGACCCTCATCAATCACCGGTAAATTCCATGCACCGGTCTCGTCAAATTTTTTCATTACCGAATTCATGTCTTCGTCAGGTGAAATAAAGGCGGGCGGTTTGCGCATGAGCTGGCGAACCGGCACATCATACATCTCCTGCTTGAACATGATCTCGCGGATGTTATCCAGCAATATCACGCCCAGTAATTTTTCATTCTTATCCACCACGGGAAAAATATTGCGGTTGGAGTGCGCCACGATCTCCACCAGTTGTCCCAATGTAAAATCGGGCATCACGATTTGAAAACCGGTCTCAATGATCTTTGCCGTTTTCATCGTAGCTAAAATATTTTTGTCCTTGTCCGAAGTAAAAATATGTCCCTTCTTCGCCAGGCGTTTAGTGTCCATGGAATGCGGCTCGAAATATTTCACCACGGTGTAACTCACGGCCGACACGAGCATGAGCGGTATCATCAGTTCGTAGCCACCCGTGATCTCGGCAATAAGGAATATCCCGGTGAGCGGGGCATGAAAAACACCGCTCAGGATCCCTGCCATGGCCACAATGGTAAAATTGCTTACCGGGACATCGCTCACTCCCGACAAGTTGATAAGCGTAGCAAATGCAAATCCCAAAAACCCTCCAACAAAAAGCGAAGGCGCAAAGTTGCCGCCATTACCACCGCTGCCAATGGTAAATGCAGCTGCCACCGCCTTGAACAACATTGCCAGCACTACAAACAATAGGAGTATCCATTTACTGGCGGTGAACCCCGCTAAAATCCCGTTCTCGAAAACTTTTTCGGGGTGCGAGTCCGAAAGCATTTTAATGGAATCGTATCCTTCACCGAACAAGGGAGGAAAAAACAATATCAGGACTGCAAGCACCAGCCCGCCGCCCAGCGCACGCAGGTAAATATTTTTCTTTTTCGGTTTTAAATATTGCTCTATACGCAAAAAAACACGGGCATAATAAACGGAAACCAAACCCGCGAGCAGGCCCAGCATGATGTAATACGGAACATTGTGATAATTGAATGGCGTAACGGATTTAAAGCTGAGCAGGAAATCACCGTGCGCGGGATCGGTGGAGTTGCTGCCCAAAATGATCTTCGAGAGCAATGCCCCGGCAGCAGCCGAAATTATAAGAGGGATAAAGGCGGAAATGGCCACATCCACGAGTAAAACCTCCAGCGCAAAAAGCACACCCGCAATAGGCGAATTAAATGCTGCGGCAATTCCCGCAGCCGCCCCGCTCGCCAGGAGTAATGTTCTTTCCTTGTAGGTGATATGATACGTCCGTGAGTAATTGGAGCCTATAGCCGCCCCCGTGGTCACCATGGGCGACTCGAGGCCTGCCGACCCACCAAAGCCCACGGTGAGTGCGCTGGTCACTACGTGGGAGTACATCTGGTCCTTGGGAAGGAAACTGGATTTTTTTGCGATCGCGTACAAAATATTGGAAGCGCCACGGCCCAGCTTACCGTGCAGGTGTTTTTTCACGAACCAAACGGTGAGCAAAATTCCGATAGATGGGAAAATAAGATAGAGGTAATACTGGTATTTGAAATGATAATTATACGTGATGGCCAGGTGGATGTAGTGCACGGTGAGTTTAAGTGCCACCGCGGCCACACCCGCGCTCAGGCCCACCAGCATGCTCGAAAAAATAAGGAACTGACGTTGGGTGAGTTTATCGTGCAGCCAGTTGATGATCCATTCGTACGAACGAAAATATTTTTTCATTGCTGCCGGCAAAATTACCAATTATACCTGATTCCGCTAATCCGCAGTCCTCTTTTCGTCCGGGAACGCGCGGGTCATCAAATAGATCATCACCAGCAGGGTAACAACTGCACTCGCAACAAAAGCAGTTTGGGCATTGAACGTCATCCACAGCAGGCCGGTGATCATACTGGCAAGCATGGTGCATATACTTTGAAATGCGGTAAATGTTCCGATCGCTGTGGCCGTATCCTTTTGTTTGCACAGGTTAGTGATCCATGCTTTTGAAATTCCTTCGGTAGAGGCTGCATAGATCCCGTACAGGAAAAACAAAACGTAAAACCAATGACCTTCGTAAAAGAACGCCATCCCCGCATACACCGCAGCAAAGAGAAAAAGTCCTGCCAGGAAAACGGTCTTCAACCCGATCTTATCTCCAAGCGCACCAATAGGATAGGAAGTAAGTGCATAAACGATATTGTAAAAAATATAGATCCCTATCACGGCCGAATCATCATGCGTGGCATCTTTCATTTTCAGGAGCAAAAAGATATCGGAGCTGTTAAAGAGCGCGAACACCAGTAAACCGGCCACCAGTTTGCGGTATGCAGGCGAAGATTCCTTCCAGTAATGCAGGAAGGAAAAGAATGAAACGCGTTTTGCGGCTGAAGGTTGGTGTGGCTTTTCTTTGATAAGAAAAGTGAGCGAGGTGGCCACAATGCCTGGCGCAAAGGTGATGAGGAACAATTCACGGTAATTACCCGGGTAAAAATGCAAATAGATC
>DATDFI010000206.1:0-2206 GCA_036522695.1 Bacteroidia bacterium
ATCCTTTTCATGGGCAAGGAGGGCCAAAGATAGCAAACGCAAAGCAAGGGAGATTATTGTCAGTTGTCGGTTCTCCGTTCCAGGCAGGATGAGCAACTAACAACCGACAACCGGGAGCTAATCCCAAGGGATACCTTGGGCACAACTACTTCTTCTTGATCTTCTCCTCATCCTTTTTGCGGAATTCTCCATTACGCCAGGCCTGGATGAATTTTGACCATGCTACAGGGTTGAGCAGGTTATTGGGTGGGGCCTGGCCCGCATAATACAGGCGGCTGTATTGCTGCTGCTGCACCGCTTTATACGACATGCTCGCATCGTTTGTAAGGTTATTATACTGTATCTGCATGGTCTCGCGGTCCAGGTTTTTTTGTGCGGTCGACATAGCATCGTCATTAACGCCAAGGTTCAAAAATGCCTGGCGGAATTGCTCGCGTGTGGGCCAGGGATAGATCGTAGTTTCCTGCAGGAACACGGTGTCCACCGTAAGCACCTGTATCAGCGAATAGCGGTTAGTGGTCAACGTATCCGGGATAATGAAGCGCATAGGCTTAAAGCCTACCGCGGTGAATTCGATAGTGTCTTTTAACTGTGCAACAAATGAAAAATACCCGTAAAAATCACTGATGGTACCTCGCTTGGTATTCGCTACTAAGATCGCAGTGTAAGGGATGGGTCTCAAGCTGTCGTGCTCCACCACGATCCCCGAGAACTGGACCAGGGGACGATCGGAACCGGTGGTTTTTTTGTCGAGGGTCGATTGGGCCGAAACAACATTTAAACCGGTCAATAAAAGCAAGAGGTGTAAAAACTTTTTCATCAGGGCAACTAAGTTACGTAAAATAGTCCTTTTTGTAATTTTAACAACGTTAACCAACTCGTTTTATTTAAGATGCAGCACAAATTTGATTCCACAAACCGTTTTTCCAGCAGGGTGGAGAATTATATCCGGTACAGGCCCGGTTACCCGGATGGGATCGTAAGTTTTTTTAAGGGACTGGGGATGCTTGAAGATAAGATGAAGATAGCCGATATAGGATCGGGCACGGGAATTTCTTCCGAATTGTTTTTAAAGAATGGCAACGCGGTTTACGGGGTGGAGCCCAATAAAGAGATGCGCGAAGCAGCCGAGCGGCTTTTGTCAGCGTATAAAAGTTTTTTCAGTGTGAACGGAACGGCTGAACAAACAACGTTGGATGACAACTCAATGGATATGATCGTTGCCGGGCAGGCTTTTCACTGGTTCGATGTTGCAAAAGCAAAACGGGAAATGGTTCGCATTCTTAGACCGGGCCGATACGTGGCGCTAATCTGGAACGACAGAAAAACGGATGCAGGCCCTTTTCTTACGCAATATGACGCATTGCTCCACAAATATTGCATCGACTACGGGGAAGTGAATCATAAAAATATTGATGCGAAGGTGATGAATGGATTTTTCGGGAAGGACAACTGGGAGGAAAAAGTATTTCCGAATGCGCAGTTGTTCGATCTTGAGGGATTAAAGGGAAGGATACTTTCATCTTCTTACGCTCCGCCCGAAACGCATCCCAACTTCCAACCGCTGATGGATGCGATGGAAGAATTATTCAGCCGTTATCATTCGAACGGGAAAGTGTCGCTTGATTACGATACGCGGGTGTTTTACGGAAAGATCAGTTGAGGTGAATGGTCTTCAAACGGATCATTTCGGTGATCCATTCCAGGGCTTTTTCCTCTGAAGTGAAAAAACGCGTGGGCACCAGCGGGCGATGCATGCGAAGATAAAGGTCCGAACGCAGTTTGGCAGCCAGGGAAGGCACAATGATGGCATCGGCATGACGGTTGAGCGCGGTGGGATTATTGGAAAGATAAACACGTGCTTCGGTCGAGAAACTCACCTGTGTGCTGCTGAAATCCGCCAGGAAACAAAAAGGTTTGCCCTCCATCATATTCTCACATTTCCTGGTAATGGCGATCACTTCTTCCAGGGTGAGATAAGTGCTTTCGCGGAAAGTCACCTTAACGGTATAGGGTCCTATTTTATTGAGTTCAGCGGTACGGGTGAATGTCTTTAGCATTTTTTCAGTTGAGTTGAAAGGTCCTGATCGCGATGTTCGCCTTAAGCCATTTGCCGGCTTCCTCCTCCGATGTAAAAAAACGGGTGGGAACTTCAGGCAGATGAACGCGCGAATACATGTCTCCTATAAGTTTATCTGTTAATGTT
>DATDFI010000207.1:0-3273 GCA_036522695.1 Bacteroidia bacterium
TAATAGAGCAGGTCGCTGCGATTTTCCTCATTAGGCAGGTTGGGCGCCACCAGCATATCGCGCTTGCCATCGTTGTTCACGTCCACATAAAAAGGACAGGGAAAAGAAGTGAGGTTCACCGGCACATCGTACGAAGGAAAAGTGGGATCGTCTATGATCATATTCGCAAGCGTATCCCAGCCCCCGTTGCTCAATGCATCGATATTGCAGCAGCCGATCCCCCCGTTCATCACATCTTTCACCGTGTCGCCATCCAGATCCAAACACAACAAACAATTTCCGGTATGCACTTGCGTGGAGTTGCCGCTCCATCGCTGCGAATTAGGATCCCTGTGCTTGCTGGTATCTACCGTACAGCTGTTGAGATTGATGTTACAGGTATTGGGGCTCCCCGAAAAATGTCCCCAGCATTGCGAATACTGCCTGAACTGCAAACTGTCACAGGTGCCGAAACGTTCCTTCGACATGTTCTCGAAATAATATACGTTGTTGCCGATCACATCCCAGGTGAGCACATCCACATCTCCGTCATTATTAACATCGGCAAATGCAGGAAGATCCGTGGGACTTGTGTAAAGGGGAATGGGATTTGATTGCTGGTTGTACTCCGCCTTTACATCCAGTTTTATCAATGTGAATTGAAGATTTCCATTGCTGGAAGTGTTTTTGTAAACGGAAAAATCTCCTACGTGGTAAGTGAAAAGGTCCTCGAGCCCATCGCAGTTATAGTCCACCAGGAACATCCAGTCGTGCACGAAAGGGAATTTTTTCTCGTATTGTGGCGCATGCACATACGATACCTGGTTGGGTGTGCCTGTGTTGATGTACGTGGTGATCTTATCGTAAGGCACATCACCGGAACGGTCAAAGACAACAAGGTCTTTTATCCCGTCAAAATCCAGGTCGATGGCCGAGAACTGCACTGAATTGTGCCCGCCCGCCCAGGGGTTCACCAGTTGCACGTTGTTCCCGTTAAATACTTTAATGGTATCGGTACGAAGGAAGCCTTGCGCTGAAGCGGGGGTAAAGAGGTATAAAGGTATAAGGTATAGGGCCGGGAAAAAATTGGAGCGTAAGAAACGCAGGGGCGCAAAATTCTGCGCCCTCATGTCTAACCTGAAAAATATTGAAACGCGGTCCATCGCGTGTTGCGATTTACCTGCCAGCAATTCTCTTAAAACTTTACGAAACATCGGGGGTGTTTTGAATGCCTTTTCGGGGAATACCAAAGATAAGATAAAAAAACCGTTTTGTAAGCCGCAAAAACAGGCTTTATATGCTTAATTCCAGCGCTTTAATCAAAAAAAACAGGCCCACGTCCAAGTTGCAATTATTATTCTATATTTGCAGTCCATTTTTTTTAAAGAAAAATCCGTTCTAAACGGCTGGTTACTAAAAATTTAATTCATTTTCAATTATGCAGAATAAAGGTGCTGTCAGGTTGTTTGCCATTTTGCTGGCATTGGCCTGCTTGTTTTATTTATCGTTTTCCCTCATCACCCGCGGTGTAGAGAAAGACGCGAAACAAACTGCCGACACATACGTGATGAAGCAGTCGGTGAAGGATACCGCCTCCAAAATGTCGAACGGTGACAAGCAAAGGTATGATTCCATCATGGAAGCATTCCGCAACTCGAGGGAAACCCGTTACCTCGACTCCATGCGCAAGCAGGTGGTGTGGAACCTCTGGCCTTTCAAATTCACCTACGAAGACTGTAAGGAAAAAGAGATCAACCTCGGTCTTGACCTTCGCGGTGGCATGAACGTTACCCTGGAAGTGTCGGTGCAGGACATCATCAAAGGCATGAGCAATAAGCCGGATGATCCCAAACTGCAGCAGGCGCTCACCAATACACTCATCAAGGAAAAAACAGACAGCCGTGATTTCGCCACCGTTTTCGGTGAGGAGATGAAAAAGCAGGACAATGTTCACCCGCTCTCGTATTATTTCCGCAGCATCGATAACAAGGAGATCACTTCCAAATCCACCGATGAAGAAGTGCTCAACATTTTGCGCAGGAACGTAACGCAGGCCATCAATACGGCCGAGCAAACGCTTCATGCACGTATCGACCGCTTTGGTGTAACACAGCCCACCATTCAAAAACTTTCTTCCTCGGGCCGCATTATGATCGAGCTGCCCGGTGTGAGTGACAAGGAACGCGTACGCAGCCTCCTCACAGGAACCGCTAACCTGGAGTTCTGGGAAACTTTTGAGACCAGCGAGGTGATACAGTATTACGGGCAGATCAATGATGCAGTGAGCAAAACACTTCACCCGCTCGAAGCTGCTAACGATAGCCTGCAGGCCGACAGTATCAAACGTGCCGATTCGCTCAAGCTGGCTAACGCGAAAGCGGACAGCATGAAGAATAAAGACAACAAGAACAAAGTTGTAAAACGTGATAAAAAATACCTTGACGATTCCATTGCCGCGAAAAAGAAAGCGGATTCAATTGACGCGATCACTAAAAAGAATGACTCGCTCAACAAAAAATCCATGTCGCAAAAGGACAGCGTGGAAATGATGAAACGCAAATATCCTTTGCAGTTCGTGCTCATGCCTAATGTTGACCGGCAAACGGGCAAAGTGCCGCCCGGCTGTGTTTTTGCAAGAGCATTTGTAAAAGACACAGGTACGGTTAACCAGTACCTGAACCTTCCCGAGGTAAAACGCCTCATGCCGGAGAACCTCCGTCTTTTGTGGGGAAGCAAACCCGATAAATTCTACAAGGAAGATGTGCTCGACCTGTACGCGATCAAAGTAACCAGCAAGGACGGCAAAGCGGCTTTGTATGGCGATATCATCACACGTGCAAACAAAACCACCGACCAGAAAGAAGGCGGTAACTTCTCCATCGAGATGTCGATGACGAATGAAGCCGCTACCAAGTGGAAATCCATCACGCACGACAATATGCCCCAGGGCAAGGACAAACCCGGCCGCGAGATCGCCATCGTTCTCGGTGACCTGGTTTACTCCGCTCCCACCGTGCAAAGCGAGATCGCAAACGGAAATTCCCAGATCACAGGAAATTTCTCTTCACGCGAGGCGGAAGACTTAGCGAACATCCTTTCAGCAGGTAAACTTCCTGCAAAAGCCATCATTGTAGAAGAGCAGATCGTAGGTCCTACACTGGGTGCGCAGAATATCCGTGACGGTTTTCTTTCGTTCGGGATCGCGCTGCTGGTGGTACTTGTGTTCATGGCCATCTATTATAACAGGGCCGGCCTCGTGGCCGATGTGGCGCTGTTTGTGAACATGTTCTTCAT
>DATDFI010000208.1:0-2575 GCA_036522695.1 Bacteroidia bacterium
ACAGTATCATGAGCGCAGGAACCGATACCATTTACGATCTCGCCATATCCAACAATAAAATTTATTGCACTGGAAATTTCCTTTATATCAACGGAACATATGCACGTGATTTTTGTGCAGGATGGGACCTCTCGCTCGGAACTATGCTGAGTTGGAACCCTTCTCCTCCCAACAATGGTCCCTGCGAATACCATATCGAAATGCATCGCGACACCGCATTCATTGCCTGTCGCAGCTATGCCTCCAGCGACACGAATTATCATTACATAAAAAAGTACACCACTGTTGGTGCAGGGGCTTATATAAGCACTGTGAAATATTACGAGACGAACCTGTACAACCCACACGGGACTTATTTCGGGGTGATGCTTTGCGCGAAGGACAAGCTAATAGAAGTAGGACGCAAGCATGTACACGGACCCTACACGAGAGATTCGATCTCCACCTATTGTTTTAAACCGAAACAACCGGGCAGCTTTACAGCATCCACTGCAGTGGTTTGCCAGGGCCAAACGAATATCATTTATACCATTCCTGCCGATCCTACCTTTACCACGTATTCCTGGAACTACAGTGGAACGGGAGTGAACATTAACGGAAGCGGCAACAGCATCACACTGGATTTTTCACCGGGTGCAACACCGGGTACGCTGAGTGTGTGGGGTGCGAACATGTGCGGACTATTGAGTTCCCCAAGGGCATTGAACATTACGGTAAATCAAATTCCGAATGCAAATGCAGGACAGGATCTTTTGCTCACCTGTACAGTTACACAAGTAACACTTAACGGCTCATCAGCCAGCTCAACGGTCGCTTACAACTGGAACGGCCCAAATAGCTTCAGCGCAACTTATGCCAATCCACCGGCCACTCTTCCCGGCAACTACATTCTTACCGTGACCAATACCACTACGGGCTGCGCAAATACCGATACAGCACTTATTGCCATCGATACGGTGAAGCCCGCATTTAATCTTTCAAACTCAAATTACCTGCTCACGTGCAATGTCACTTCGGTTCTCATTAACGGATCAACCGTGAATGGAAATGATTCACTGCGGTGGCTCGACCAGAACAGCAATTCATTCACAGATCCGTTAAGTGCGAGCGTTCCTGGAAATTATATCCTTATCGCGACAGATACCGGCAACGGCTGTTCGAATTCGGATACTATCACAGTCAATCAAAATATTCAAACACCAACTATTCTTTTACCTCCCAACGATACGATCACCTGTATAAATGACACCATTGTTTTGAACGGTGGCTCATTCACTGCCAATACAATTTTTTCATGGAGTGATGTGAACAATAACTTGTTTCCCGATCCGCTTTACGTTTTGCAGGGAGGCGCGTATCAATTAACAGTGACTGACACCACGAACGGGTGCATGTCATCGGGCGTTGTGACCATCCAGCAATTCACTACTCCACCGCAGGTGAATCTGTCTCCCGGAAATTATGATTTCAACTGTTCCTCGAGTTCTATTACACTTAGCGGGACATCGCAAACCCCGAATGCAGCTTTAAGCTGGAGCGGCCCGAATAATTTTTCATCTCCAGATCCTGCCCTTGTAACTCAAACCGGTAATTATATCTTAACAGTGACGGACCCTTTCAACGGCTGTACGAATTCCGCAACGATCACGGTTGGATATCAAAATATATTGCTGTTGAATTCCAGCAACGATACGCTGATCTGCAATGGCTCATCCGCCACACTCTCAACGGACCCTATCGGGGGAACAGCGCCTTTCAATTATTCCTGGAACAGCGGTGGAAATGCGAGCAGCACTTCCGTTCTGCCTTTCGACTCTACTTTATATATCATTACTGTGAATGATGCCAACGGCTGTGTGGGCGTGGATAGCATTCGGGTAGATGTTCCTGCTGCGATAAGCGATTCAACGCTTAGTTTTCAACCTTGTGATTCCACCAGCCTGGGACAGGTACAGGTTTATGCCTATGGGGGAATTCCGCCTTACTCCTACTCCATCGATAATGGAAATACATTCCAATCCTCCCAGGTTTTCCCGAATCTAAATTACGGATCGTACAATTTCATCATTAAGGATTCACTCGGCTGCACGAAAAATACATCGGCAAGTATAACCACCAGCAGTCAAATGCCCGATGCGGAATTCTTGGTTTCAACGGGTATGATGACACAGGATACTTTTGTTCTTGTCGACATCAGTAACCCAAGACCCGATTCCATTCAGTGGATCTTCCCTGCTTCGTGCACGGTGGTCAACAACGATCCTTTTGCACCGGAGATCATCAATTCCGACACGGGAACTTTCAGCGTGACGATGAATGCGTATTTCGGTACATGCATGATCGCGCGCACAAAAAACATAAACGTTACGCCTTTCGACACCAATGCAGCCGGGCCTTACAACAACAATGGGATTGCAAGCGTGGATATTTTCCCGGATCCCAACAACGGACAGTTCAGTGTGAACGTACAACTTTATAAAAAGCAAAGCTTTGTGATCCTCGTTTACGATGCGAATGGCACGGAGCGTTTTCGCCAGCCGGTGAGCAATTCAGATAATTACACAGGCAACGTAAG
>DATDFI010000209.1:0-22451 GCA_036522695.1 Bacteroidia bacterium
GTTCCTGGGCTCACGATGCTGTTGGTAAGGGAGCTGTTCAGCGCATTTTCGAAAACCGAATTCCCCCCTGACAGATTATCAGAGCGGAAATAGATCTTGTTATTATAAACGGAAGCCTGGTCCAGGTTGGTGTAAGATGTGTTGAGCGAAGGTTGCCAAGAGTTGAGTGAATTGTTTCCTGTGGTATAAAGCACGAGGTAATTGTGCGCTTGCGCGGAGATGTTCGTGAAATTTCCACCCACGATCAAAAAGATCCCGCTGATACTGAGGCTGCTTACCTGTGCGTTGGGATTGGGATTCCAGGGAAGCAGAAGACCTGTGGTGGCATCAACTGCGGCAAGATAATTTCGGGTGGTACTGTTCACCTGCGTGAATGTTCCTCCTATGTAAACGGTGTTCCCGCTTCGTACGATACTCAGCACTTTTCCTGTATTCACAATGGGATTCCAGGGTAAAACAGTGCCGCTTCGAATATCAACAGCCGCCACCTTTCTCCTGTTATTTCCGCTCGCATCATTAAAATCACCCGCCAGGTAAAGGATCTCATTAAGCGAGTCGTAAAAAACATCATTTACAAATTGCGTATTCCCGCATTGACCAGGATTATTGCAGGTGAGACCAGGATAAACGATGCCCGAAGGAATTTGGGCTTCCAGCGAAAAGAAGAGGAGTTGAGCAAGAACGAAAAGAAAAAGATTCTTTCGTGCCATGTCCTTTTTGTGTTTGGTAAAAAAAGGACGCCAAACATATTAAATTTTTTTTTTAATAAACCACGATGTCGAAAAAATAGACGATGAAGCCGGGGTTTTTCCCGATGGAGAACTGGATGTGGCGTAAAAAAATGGAAAATATCAATTATAAATATGGATGGTCACACCGTCAAAAGCCGTGTTGTAATGCCGGAGCGGGCCCGTGGCCGGACCATTTTGAAGGGACCCGTCAGTGATGAGGAACTTTGAGCCGCAACTCGGATCCTGGAGAAAAATATTCGTACTCGTATCCACTTCAACACGGGCATTGCTTTCGGAAGGTTTGTACGCGCAGGTGCGCTCTATGGCCATGAATTCGGTTTGTGACTTACGGTACACTATGATGCCGCGATTGCCACCAGTGATGTACACCCATCCGCCAACAGCATTCAGGTTCACAAAATTGGGATCGCTTGTATTTACGTAAATATTTACCGGCACATTGGGTATGGGATCGCTCTCTTTGTGGCACGACATCAAGCCGGCAATGCCGGTCAAAAATAATACGGTGTAAAATCCCTTTTTCATGTGTTGAACAAAGATAATAAACGTTTATATCTTTGCCTTATTGTGAAGAGAACTCCAATCCTCCGGAAAGTCCTTGTATTCTTTTTCTTTTTGTTCCTGTCATCGGGCGCGAAAGTGATGGCCCAGGATAATCCTGACGGTGGCGGCAACAACAAAACAAAAACGCCTCCTACCAGTAAATTGCAGCGCAAAGCCGCCCGAAAGAAATGGAAGGAACAGCGCAAGCAGGAAAAGGCGGAGAGAAATGCTGTGCGAAAAAAACAAAAGCAGCTTCAAACCAAGAAAACGCTGAGGCGCATGAAACGCGATAAGCGAAAAGCCGACCGCAATAATGCGCACAAAAGGGAGTTTTTCCTTATTCGCTGGTTCAGCAAAAAACATTGATTTCTCCTCTGAAATTTCAGATATGTATAGAATTCCCGAAAAAAAGAATGAAAAAAATTTGGAGGGAATACCGAAACATATATCTTTGTTGCAGCGTTAAAGAAATCACTTCCTACGAGCAACGTCCCCCCGCTCAGGTTTCTCCGGTTGAGAGACCAACAAGATCAAAAATTATTTAGTCATTACCAGTATTGAGATCGATTTTTGATTTGTTTAATCAGGATCGTTTCACACTGAAAAATGAGTCGGAAAACAGCATTGAACCACTGTTAAATTTTGTTGGATAAAAAAATTTGGAATTGCGGATTTTTTATCCATAAATTTACGGCTCAATTTTTTGGCACGAAATAATCCATTTAAAACTACCAATATGCTACGTAAAATTTACGCAATTGTTGCTACATTATTTTTGGCAGGTGCCGCTCTCGCACAAACCGGTGGTACCCTCAAAGTGAAGCTCGTTGATAAATCAAACAACGAGGTCATTCCTTTCGCCAGTGTAGCCGTGATGTCGGGTGGACAATCCATCATTTCCGGTGTTACCGATATCAATGGTGAATTGGTGCTTAAGCCCATCCCTGCCGGTAAGTACGATCTGCGTGCTACCTACGTTGGCTATCAAACCCTCGAAATAAAAGGAGTCGTTATTGTTGACGGTAAAACCGTTTACCAGGACAATCCTCCTCTCGGTCTTTCTCCTTCTACTCAAACACTCGAGACCGTGGAGATCGTAGATTATGTGGAACCGCTTATCGACCCGGATACAAAATCAGGCGGAACAGTTACGCGTGAAGAGTTCCAGCAGATGCCTTCCAAAGATGTGAACTCTGTTGCTTCTACAACAGCAGGCGTGTTCCAGAAGGATGAAGGCGGTGCAGTGAACATCCGCGGTCAGCGTTCAGAAGGTACCGCTTATTATATTGACGGGCAAAAAGTGATCGGGGGGGGCAAACTTCCTCAATCATCCATTGAACAGATCTCGGTGATCACCGGTGGTACTCCCGCGATGTATGGTGATAACACTGGTGGTATCATTTCCGTTACAACACGTGGTCCTCAAAACGAATTCTTCGGTGGACTGGAAGCCATTCGTTCGCTCGATGCTTACGGGTACAACTTCCTTGGTTTCAGCGTGGGTGGGCCCATTCTCCAAAAAAAGGATTCAACGGGATACAAAAGGTCAGTGCTCGGCTATATCCTTTCGGGTGAGGTAGTGAATGAGAAAGATGATAATCCTTCAGCTGTTGGTACCTGGGGTGTTAAATCTGATGTGCTTAGTCACCTTGAAAATTCTCCTTTGCGCCCTGCAACGATTGGTTATGGAACTTACCGTAATGCCGAGTTCCTTACCAAAGATTCCCTTCAGCATTTTAAGTATAAGCAGAACGTGAGGAATTACGCGGTGCGCCTCAATGCCAAGATCGATTTCAAGCCCACCAAAAATATGAACCTTACTTTCGGTGGCTCGGTGGATTATTACAACCGTCATGATTATATATATGAGTATTCACTGCTCAACCCCTCCAACAATCCCCAGGAAATCGGAAACACCTGGAGGGTTTACGGCAAGATCACCCAAAAGTTCGGAAGTGATGAAGGCAAGGATGAAAAATCTACTTCGAACATCAAGAATGCTTACTATACCTTGCAGGTTGGTTATACCCATTATACACAAACCATCCAGGATGATGATCATAAGCGTGATTTCTTCAAGTATGGTTACATCGGTACCTATAACACGTACAGGGACAAGACCTATGCGTTCAATGAGAACGGTTTAATGGGCCCGGCTTTTTATATGTCGGGTTTCCAGGATACGCTCGTAACATTTACCCCCGGTTTCAATGGGGTGGTGCCTAACCAATACGGAGCTAATTACACCTCTCAATATTATGATCTTGTTCCCGGCAACCCAACTACACTTGGCTTGATCCAGCAAGGTGGTGGTTTACTCAATGGTGATCGCCCGGATAACGTTTACTCCTTATTCTATAATACCGGTCGCCAGTATGGTGGATATAGTAATGTGGACCAAACGCAGTTCCGCGTGTTCACCAACTTCTCTGCTGATATCAAGAACCACGCTATCCAGGTTGGTTTTGAATATGAGCAGCGCACGGAAAGATACTGGAGTCTTGCGCCTATCGGTTTGTGGACGCTTATGCGCCAGCTTGCCAACTTCCACCTTACCCAGTTGGATGTTAACAACCCGATCTATGCCTTCTCTGCAAACGGTTACGATTTTTATGATTATAACCGTGCTGTGGACCTTAGCTCACAAAAGTGGTTCGATAAGCAATTGCGTGAAAAGATCGGTGCAGGTGCTGATCAGTTCATTGATGTGGATGCATTGGATCCGAACCTCTTCAATATTAATATGTTCAGTGCCGATGACCTGTTGAACAGCGGAAGCAGTTATGTTACTTACTATGGATATGACATTCATGGAAACAAGCTTGCCAGCAACGAGCATGTTAGTTTTGATGATTTCTTCACCAAGCAGGACGAGAACGGTAATTTCAGCCGCAGTATCGCCCCTTACCAGCCTATCTATGTAGCCGGTTATATCCAGGATAAATTCGACTTCAAAGACCTTAAGTTCAACGTAGGTGTGCGTGTGGACCGTTTTGACGCGAACCAGAAAGTGCTGAAGGATAAATACCTGCTTTTCGATGCGAAGACCATCGGGGAAGTGGATAATTCAGAGAACCCCAATGGTTCTCACCCTTCAAACCTGTCTTCTACGGCAGTGGTTTATACGAACGGAAACCAAAACCAGAACGGTGACATCGTTGGTTATCGTGATGGTGACAACTGGTACGATGCGCAGGGCGTTCAGATCTCTGATCCCCGTGTGCTTGCCGATGCTGCCGGTGGAACCATTCACCCTTACCTTTTGGATCCCACGCAGAAGACCGTGAGCTCAAAATCATTTAAAGATTATGATCCGCAGGTGACCTTCATGCCTCGTATCGCTTTTGCGTTCCCGATCTCTGACGTAGCTAACTTCTTCGCGCACTACGATGTACTCACCCAGCGTCCGAAGTCGTTCCAGCGTCTTGATCCCACCGACTATTATTTCATCTATAACCGCCAGGGTAACGTGTTGGATAACCCCAACCTGAAACCTGAAAGGACCACTGATTATGAATTGGGCTTTACGCAAACTCTTAGCGAGAAGAAGAACAGTGCGATCACGCTTTCCGCTTTCTATCGTGAGATGCGTGATATGATCCAGATCATTAACGTGAACCAGGCATACCCGATCAGCTACCTTACTTATGGTAACATCGACTTCGGTACAGTAAAAGGCTTCTCTGTTGCTTACGATCTCCGCAGGTCGGGGGGCGTACAAATGACCGCAAGCTATACTTTGCAATTTGCCGATGGTACAGGTTCCAGCGCTTCCGGTGGATACAATCTTGTAAGCTCAGGTTTGCCTAACCTTCGTTCAACCATCCCGCTCGATTTCGATCAGCGTCACACGGTTGTGACCAACTTCGACTATCGTTTCGGATCAGGTAAAAACTATCGCGGCCCCGTTTGGACCCGCCACAAAGGCGAGCAGAATGAAAAAGGTTTGCAGCTCCTGCAAAACGTGGGTGCTAACCTCGTGTTCCGTGCCGGTTCAGGTCTTCCTTATACCAAGCAGAGCAACGTAACCCAAGCTGCTGCTTTCGGTATCGCGCAGCGCTCTACACTTAAAGGCTCGCCCAACGGAGCCAACCTTCCCTGGCAGTACAGGGTCGATCTGCGGATCGATAAGAATTTCGAACTCACGTTCGGTAAAGGAGAAGGGGATAAGAAGAAAATGGCCAACCTGAACGTGTACCTCCAGGTCCTGAACGTATTGAACACAAAGAACATTATCAATGTGTATCGTTACACCGGTAACCCGGGTGATGACGGTTACCTGGCTGCTCCCGGTTCGCAAAGCCAGATCTATTCACAGGTGAATCCGCAGTCGTTCATCGATTTGTATTCAATTAAAATGAACAGCCCCGGCAATTACAGCATCCCCAGAAGGATACGCCTGGGTGTACAGTTTGATTTTTGATAAGCTCCCTTAACTAGAGTTAAATAAACAAGTACTATGAAAAACAATCGCAGAATTTTGTTCGCCACAGCGGCAGTCGTTTTTGCAGCGCTGCAGGTAACGGCAAGGGAAAACGTTCCCAACCCCAATGGCGGACACCGGATCGAGAATCCAAACCAGGTAGCGGCACAGTGTAATGCCGGTACAGCCCAAACGGAGCTCTCGGTGAATAACGTGCGCACCACCATTCTTACCGGTGGTGACATGTGGTGGGATCTGAGCACTGCGCGTTATGAAATACCGAAAGGCGGAGGAGCGCACTCGGTGTTTGCCGGTTCGTTGTGGATCGGTGGAGTAGATGCTGGAGGCCAGCTTAAAGTGGCCGCCATGACCTATCGCCAAACCGGTAACGACTATTGGCCCGGCCCCCTTGATACTGTTAACGTATCTACCGATCAAACGGTCTGCGATCAATACGACAAACATTTCCGTATCAAGCGCCAGGATGTGGATGATTTTTATGCGAATACGATCTCTCCGCAACCAGGTTACCAGATCCCGTCTTCGATCCTGAACTGGCCCGGCAACGGTGATCCTGGAAGGAACCAGGCACACTACCTCGCTCCTTTTTATGATGCAAACGGTGATGGTTTCTATGATCCTTCTGCCGGTGACTTCCCCGATTTTTATGAGGGGGCTGTTGGCCAGTCGGCATGTACAGCCGGGTTGTATGGTGACGAAGCGCTCTGGTGGGTTTTCAATGATAAAGGGAATATTCACACCGAATCAGGTGCAAATGCTATCGGCATTGAGATCCAGGCGCAGGCCTTTGGATTCAATACCAATGACGAGATCAACAATATGACCTTTTACGCTTATAAAGTGTATAACCGTTCTTTCTTTACAGTGAATAACTGCTACTTCGGTCAGTGGGTGGATGCCGACCTTGGCTTGTACAGTGATGACTATGTAGGTTGCGATGTGAGCCGCGGCTTGGGTTATACCTATAATGGTGATGCGGATGACGGAGGTGGAGCTCCCGGTACTTATGGTTTGAATCCTCCCTGTATAGGTTGTGACTTTTTCCAGGGACCGATTGCGGATTCTGCTGATGGTGTTGACAACAACCGCAACTGCGTTATCGATGAACCGAATGAACAGATCATCATGTCGAAGTTCGTTTATTACAACAACGACTTCACCGTTCTCGGTAACCCCGTTGGTGGACAGGATATTTACAACTACCTCCGCGGTATCTGGTTGGATAACACCCCGATCACTTATGGCGGTAATGGCCACAATACCGGTCAGCCTTGCAGCTTTATGTTCCCTGATCAGTCCGACCAGCAATTTGGCTGGGGATTGGGCGGTTCATGTAATCCCAATAACCCTGTGGCGAGTGTTCCCTGGAATGAAACAAATGCTCCCAACGCTGTTGGTGACAGGCGCTTCCTTCAAACAGCCGGACCTTTCACACTTAAGCCCGGTGCGGTTAATAATGTGAAGGTTGGTTTGGTGTGGGCCCGCGCTACTTCAGGCGGTAACCTCGCATCCATCGGCCTTGTGAAAGTGGCAGATGACAAAGCACAGAAACTTTTCGAGAACTGCTTCCAGGTATTGAACGGTCCTGATGCACCGGATCTTACCATCCAGGAATTGGACAAGCAGTTGATCGTATACCTCTCTAATAAATCTACATCGAATAACTACCTCGAAAATTATACGGAGTACGATCCTCTTATTATCGATACCGTTAGTCCTAACCGTTTCGACACTACGTTCAACTTTGAGGGTTACCAGGTGTTCCAGTTGGCCAACGCCCAGGTGGGAGAGGCCGATCTTTTGAATCCCGATAAGGCCCGTCTCGTTTTCCAGACCGATGTTAAGAACGGGGTCTCGCAACTTATCAATTTCAATTACGATCAGTCGCTTAATGCTAATATTCCCGAGCTCGAAGTTGATGGCGCTGATAAAGGCATTACCCACTCCTTCACTGTTACCGATGATAAATTCGCAACAGGTGATATTAACCTGGTGAACCATAAGACCTATTATTACATGGCCATTGCCTATGGTTATAACCAGTACGTGGAGTATAAGCCGGATGTGACCCCGGATCCCAGCAACATTTATGCTCCTTCTTACAACGGCCAGAAAAAACCGTATAAACCCGGTCGTAAGAATGTGAGGGTGTATTCGGCAATCCCGCATATCCCTTCGCCTGAAGCTAATGGAACCGTTCAGAATTCATATTACGGAATGGGCCCGAAGATCACCAGGATAGAAGGTCATGGTAATGGCGGCATGGTGCTTGACCTTACTCAATCATCCATCGATGCTATCCTTTCCTCCTCGGGAAATATAAATTATACACCTACTTATGAGAACTCGCATGGTCCTGTTAACGTGAAAGTGATCGATCCGCTTAACGTTCCAAGTGCTGATTTCGAATTGAAGTTCACCGGTGTAGCAACTACATCCAATTGGACACTGAAAAACATCACTTCAGGTGTTACCAAGAGCAGTGAAAAAACACTTGCGCTTGAAGCAGCCAACGAACAGGTTATACCGGAATGGGGACTTTCTGTTTCCGTTACCACTACTTATGATCCGGGTAACCTGAGTGACGACACGAAAGGTTTCCTGGAAGGCACTATGACTTTTGGAAACGATCAAAAGCAGTGGCTTACTGGTTTGGCCGACCAGGATGGTTATACCCTGCAGAACTGGATCCGCAGCGGTGTTTCTACCGACCAAACAGGTAATGCATGTCTTGCCGGCTTTGATGATTATGCCGGTGTTGATAACGAAGGTGTGTATGAAAAAGTGATCGGTGGAACATGGGCGCCTTATCGCCTGGTGGCGGCCGAACCTCCTTTGACCACCAACCCCTGCTATGTGGGTGGCCCTGGATGGAAAAAGAATTATATGTCGCTTTCTGCAATGAAGAACCTGGCAAGTATTGACGTGGTGATCACTGCTGATAAATCCAAATGGAGCCGTTGCGTTGTATTTGAAGAATGTAATGACAGTGCACTTGCCGAAAAGCAAGGCAATGCGTTCGTTCGCAAGATGGATATACGTGGCGGTGCTTCCGTGGATAAGAATGGTAATGCAAACTATCCTTCAGCCGACAATAACGACTTCGCTACTGGAATGGGTTGGTTCCCCGGTTACGCGATCAACCTTGAAACCGGAGAGCGTCTCAACATCGCTTTCGGTGAAAATTCCTGGATGCAAAGCCAGCGCGGTAGAGATATGATCTGGAACCCGACCTCCAGCACATACTCAAGCAATGGTGACATTCTTTTCGGTGGTGAGCATTACATCTATGTGTTCGGTCACAACTTCGATGACGTGAATCACACTACTAGGTATGACGGTTGCAATTTCATCCGCACAAAGATGACCAAGACAAGCACCACCACACCTATTGATAACGATAAGCGTAACATCTTCCAGGATGCCATGTGGGTGAACATTCCCCTGCTTAAAGCGGGATATGAATACATCACTGATCCGACCAAGATCCCGTGTGATGCCAAGATCCGCTTGCGCGTGAAGAAGAATTACGGACGCAATTACAGCTCACAGAATTCGCCTGATTCGGCTAACCCTTCTCAGAACCTGAACAAGCCATATTATAAGTTCAATACTTCTGATCTGAGGGTAGAAACCAGCAACCTGGATGCTGCTAAAAATGCGCTCGACCTCATCAACGTGGTGCCTAACCCGTACTATGCATACTCCGAGTACGAAAAGAACCAGTTGGATAACCGTATCAAGATCACCAACCTTCCGGAAAAATGTACCGTGAAGATCTATACGCTCAACGGTGTGCTTGTTCGGACATTCAAAAAGGATGACCCGAAAACATCTGTGGATTGGGACCTTAAGAATACTAAGGGTATCCCGGTGGCCAGCGGCATGTACATCATCTATGTGAATGTAGATGGTGTAGGTGAGAAGGTATTGAAGTGGTTCGGTGTGATCAGGCCGCTCGACCTCGATCAGTTCTAAGTCACAGGAAAAAAGAATTAACTGGATAAAAAATATAGTGATATGAAAAAGTTTTCAAAGTTCTGTTTAACGATCGCTTTACCGGGAGCATTCCTGCTCCATTCGGCTGCCGGTTATGCCGGTAACCCGGATCGTGCCGGACAGGCAGGTGCCACTGAGTTACTCATCAACCCCTGGGCTCGCAGTTCAGGCTGGGCGGGTGCCAACTCATCTTCCTGCCGCGGGTTGGAGTCCATGTTCCTTAACGTGGCTGGTACTGCTTTCACCAAAAGGACAGAGATCATGTTCGCCCATACCAATTACCTGATGGGAACCGGTATAGGTATAAACTCTTTTGGCTTCACTCAAAAAGTAGGTGCCACCGGGGTGATAGGACTCGGTATCATGTCCATGGACTTTGGTGACATCATGATCACTACAGTTGACAAACCTGAAGGAGGCATCGGGACATTCTCTCCTCAATACATCAACATGGGACTTTCGTATTCGAAGGCTTTCTCCGATAATATTTACGGTGGAATGACCATTCGAGGTATTACAGAAGCTCTTTCTGACGTTCAGGCAAGAGGCCTCGCGCTTGATGCAGGTATCCAGTATGTGACCGGGAAATATGATAACATACACTTCGGCATATCTTTGAAAAATGTCGGCCCCCGCATGCGTTTCCGTGGTGACGGTCTTTCTTTCCGCGGAACAGTTCCTACTACCGGTACAACCATGACCGTTGAGCAGCGCTCCCAGGATTTTGAATTGCCTTCGCTTGTGAATATCGGTGCGGCTTATGATTTCTTTATACCAAATGATACTTCGGCAAAAAAGATTCACCGCCTTACCGTTGCAGGTAACTTTGTATCCAACTCATTCCAGCGTGACCAGTTTTGCCTGGGTGTTGAGTACGGATTCAAATCTTTCCTGATGATCAGGGCAGGTTACATGTATGAAAAGGGCATCGGGAATATTTCCGATGATGCTTCCAAAGCTCCGCGTTATACTTGCTACACAGGTCCTACTGCCGGCTTCACCCTTGAGATCCCGATGAATAAGGTAAAGGGTTCTACATTCGGTCTTGATTACTCGTACAGGGCGACCAATCCTTTCAAAGGAGTGCACTGTTTCGGGGCCCGCATCAACCTGTAAGGAAAATAACTATATTAGCATTCGGAGAGGATCCTCCCATTAATAAGGGGGGATTCTCTCCGTTTATATTCATTACTAAAACCCCCGGCCATGGCCATCCAGTACTTTACAGAAGAAGGATTGAAAAAATTGAGGGAAGAGTTGCTTCACCTGAAGACACATGAACGGCCCTCTATTTCAAAACAGATCGCAGAAGCGCGTGACAAGGGCGATCTTTCCGAGAATGCCGAATACGATGCTGCTAAAGAGGCGCAGGGCCTGTTAGAATTAAAGATCGCGAAGTTGGAGGATATTATTGCCAACGCACGCATCATTGACGAAACGCAGCTCGATAATTCCAAGGTTTTTATCCTTTCAAAGGTCAAAATAAAAAACAAGGCCAATGGCGCAGCTATGGCTTACATGATCGTTCCCGAAAACGAGGCGAACCTGAAAGACGGCAAAATATCCGTTGATTCACCAATAGCCAAAGGCTTGCTCGGTAAAAAAGTAGGCGATGTGGTGGACGTAAAGGTCCCTTCGGGCGTAGTGAAATTCGAGATCGTTGAGATCTCCAGGTAATGCATTTAACGTCCCGGTTATGCGGGACGTTTTTTCTATGAGACGGCTCCCTTTTTTATTGCTTTCAGGTATCGTTCTCGCTTTCGGATGCGGGAGCAGTACTTCCGAAAAGGAACCACTTGATAAGCCCACCCACACTCCATTGCCTCCGAAAAAAAGCGGTCGCAAATCTTTTGACCTCGATCAACTCACTCAAAACAAAGGGTCTGTTTTTGTTTTTCTTTCTCCGGACTGCCCGCTTTGCCAATCGTATTCTCCCGAATTGAAAAAGCTGTCTTCCCGCTATCTCCGGGACAGTATCCGTTTTTATGCCATTTTTCCGGGGAAGCTTTATTCGGAGGAGGAGATCGGGAAGTTTTTCAAAGACTATGATATCGGCATGCCTTATTTTACGGATGAGGATCGTAGGCTGACTGATTTCCTGGAGGCAACGGTTACTCCCGAGGTTTTCCTGGTGGATAAAGGCGGCTTTGTGCAATACAAAGGGCGCATCGATAACTGGGCTTATGATATTGGACGCAAACGGCCAGCAGCCACCGAGCACGACCTATCGGATGCTCTCGAAGCTTTTGTTCATGCGAAGGAGATCCGGGTGAAGGAAACACAGGCGGTTGGCTGCATCATCGAAAAGGCGAAATGAAAATTTGGTTCATATATTTTTCCGTTGGGTTGGCCGCCCTTGCCGTTTCCTGCGGGCAGGGAAAAGACTCGGTGGACAAGAAGAACGACCTTGATTACAGTTCTGCCATTGCCCCGATCATTAATAAAAATTGCGTGCCTTGTCACCACAAGGGCGGTGCGGGGCCTTTTCCTCTTGTAACCTATGAAGATGTGCGCAGGAAAGCGCAAACCATTGTAAAGGTCACTTCATCGCATTTTATGCCGCCCTGGCCTACGGATGTGAACTATCGCCACTTTGCGGGAGAAAAGCACCTTACGGAGGATGAGATCGCATTGATCAAAAAATGGGTCGATTCGGGTTGTACAGCGGGTGATACCTCGCATTTGCCTCCTGCTGCGGATTATGAGAATAGCTCTGTTTACGGTAAGCCTGATGCAGTGGTGCGCATGCGCGAACCTTTTAAGATCAAAGGAGATAACAGGGATGTTTTCATGCTAATGAAATTCCCGTATGAGCTGGAGAAAGATACCTTCATCAGGTTCATTGAATTTGTTCCCGACCAAAAGCGGATCGTGCACCATGTGAACGGGTTTCTCATACAATATGATGCCGATAAAAAGAAAAATGTGAGTGAAGGCGATTGGTATGCGGATACACAAGTGTATGATTACAAGCAAGCCTATGAGAAGATGAAACTGGCGAACGATGACGGGAAAACATTTCCCATGCTCACCCCTTCGGCAGTGAATTATTTGCCGGGCGTGCAGCCGGCTGTTTATCCCGAAGGCATAGGTGGGTTCAGGGTGAAAAGGAAAGGCGCTATATTTTTAAAGGACATTCACTACGGCCCTTCTCCCAGGGATACTACGGATAATTCGTATTTCAATATTTTCTTTTCGAAAGTTCCGCCAAAGCGCCCCCTGCTCGAACTGCAGATGGGAACGCTGGGTGTTTCGCCTGTCGTTCCACCGCTGGTGATCCCGCCCGATTCGGTGAAATCATTCGTTACAGAGATAAAGATCCCTTTCGATATTTCGCTCGTGACGGTGAATCCCCACATGCACTTGCTCGGGAGGTCATTCACGGCTTATGCGCTTACTCCGCAGGGTGATACCATCCGTCTTATAAGGATCCCGAAATGGGATTTCCGCTGGCAGTATTTTTATACATACCCGAAAATGCTGAAGGTGCCGGCCGGGTCCATCATCCGGGTGGTAGGTGTGTACGATAACACAAAGAATAATCCTTTGAATCCGTTCAATCCCCCCCGCACAGTGGCCGAGCGCGAGGGCAGTATGCGTACTACTGACGAAATGTTCCAGTTCATCATCAATTATGTGCCCTATCAAAAAGGTGATGAGAACATCAGCCTCGGAAATTGAAAACCCCATCCACCCTCAAACCATCAACCATCTGACATGCCTACCATTTTCTCTAAGATCGCAGCCGGTGAGATACCCTGCTACAAAGTGGCCGAGGACGAACGCTTCCTCGCCTTTCTCGATATTTTCCCGCTTGTAAAAGGTCACACGCTCGTGATCCCGAAACAGGAAACGGATTACATTTTCGATCTCGATGATAAATTGCTGGGCGACCTGCATATCTTCGCCAAGAAAGTGGCTATCGCTCAAAAAAAAGTGATCGCCTGCAAGCGCATTGGAGTGGTGGTGCTGGGAATGGAAGTTCCACACGCGCACATTCACCTGGTTCCCCTGCAAACCGAGCGTGACATCGATTTTTCGAAACCGAAACTTCAATTAAGCAAGGAGGAAATGAATGAGCTTGCGATAAAGATCGCCAGCGCGTTCGTGATATGATCAGCCTTTGCGCCCGGGATTATCGGTAAGGAACTTTTTCCAGCCCGAATAGGTTTTTACACCCGGACTTTTACCACGTTGAAAGAAATGGCAGACGGCAGCCGCAAGTCCGTCAGTCGCATCCAGGTGTTTGGGCATCTCTTTTATCTGTAATAAACTTTGCAGCATCGCAGCCACCTGCTCTTTGGAAGCATTGCCATTCCCGGTGATGGATTGTTTTATTTTTTTTGGAGAATACTCGGTGATGGGAATGCTGCGCGATAAAGCGGCTGCGATCGCCACACCTTGTGCACGGCCCAGCTTCAGCATGGATTGCACGTTCTTGCCGAAGAAAGGCGCTTCGATGGCGAGTTCATCAGGCTTGTGACGTTCTATCATGCGTATGCTGCTTTCGAATATCTCTTTGAGCTTAAGCGGGTGCTCTTCCAGTTTTTCAAGGCGCAGCACGCCAAGGTCGAGCAGGCTCATCTTACTCCCGCTGATGTGTATCACCCCAAAGCCCATGATGCTGGTGCCGGGATCGATGCCAAGTATGACCCTGTCGGTGCTCAACTCAGAAACTGTTTAAAATTTACGTAGGTTTGTTTGATTGGAACCCGCATCAAAAAAAGCATTTCACAAAGTTATAAGTCTTTGCCTAAGAACGGGTATTATCACTCTCGCCTGCTGGTTCATTTATTCAAAAGTTTTTCACCATCCCGGGCTTTCTTCTTTTCCCGATCTTTCTTTTTCATTCGGGGCGCGCGAGATATTTCTCCTGGTCATTTCTTTTGCAATGATGTTTTTAAACTGGGGCCTTGAAATAGTGAAGTGGAAAATGCTGGTGAGCTCGCGCGCTGAAATGAGCTGGAAACGCGCAGGCAAAGGGGTGCTGGCCGGCCTGGCCATAAGCATTGCCACTCCAAACCGCGCGGGCGAATTTGCGGGAAGGATATTTTTTCTTGATAAACAGCACCGCGTGGAAGGAATGTACCTGAGTTTAGCAGGCAGTGCGGCCCAGCTTTTCGTCACGTTATTCACTGCTGCGCTGGCGGCTCTTTTTATCAAAGCAGGATGGAATGCAGAATTGCTATCGCGGAATGGAACGGTTCATTTCATCGCGCTTATTGCTTTGCTTGCATTTTCATTTTGTATGCTGCTGCTTTTTCTTTTGCCGTATTTACTTAAGGATACTGCAGCTTCCGGATCGAAATGGATCGCGGCTATGGATGGCTTGAACCGGCTCGGACTGCGAATGCTGTCGCGGGTCACAATGATTTCTTTTTTGCGTTACTTTATTTTTTTTCTCCAGTTCCATTTTCTGCTCAATATTTTTCATGCCGAGATATCTCTTCATGAAACACTTGTTCTTATCCCGCTCACTTTTTTCGCCATATCGGTCATTCCAACGGTAGCTTTCACCGAAGTGGGTTTACGCGGAACTGCAGCGGTTCTTTTGCTCGGGCCGTTTTGCGCCCAGCCTTCGTCCGCTATGGAAGCCTCTTTTGTTCTTTGGGTGATGAACGTGGCGGTGCCGGCACTCATTGGCTGTTTCTTCATTCCTTCTATGAAAATTTTTAGTGGAACTTAATGGGTATCGCATTGATCATACCTGTTTTCGCAAGCGTAGTCATCGCCCTCGCTTATCTTTCCTGGAGTGCGTGGCTGATAAAAGGGCTAAAAAATGTTGTTTCAGTTCCTGTTGGCGATAAAGGTGCAGGCACTTGTAAAGTAAGTGTGGTGATCGCAGCAAGAAACGAGGAAAAGAACATAGGCACCTGTCTTATCTCGATCGTGAGAATGGGCCTGCCGGGTAATGCGGAGATCATCGTGGTGGATGATCATTCGGAAGATGCAACGGCTGGCACCGTGCGTGCATTCATTCAAAAATGCCCGCAAATAAAACTGGTGGAACTGCCGGAAGGGAAGAGTGGGAAAAAGGAAGCGATAACAGGGGGCATCGACAAGGCCGGTGGAGAGTTGATCCTGCTCACCGATGCCGATTGCATCGTGCCGGAAAACTGGATAGAGGATATAACGAACTTTTATTCGAAGGACAAACCGGCTATGATCATCATGCCTGTGCTGATGAATACAGGCAGGAATTTTTTTGAAAAGCTTCAGGCCCTGGAATTTTTTTCTCTTGTAGCGGTGACCGCGTCCGCGGCAGCACAAGCCCGCCCGGTGATGTGCAACGGGGCGGCCCTCGCTTATCGCAAAGATGTTTTTAAAGATCTCAAGGGGTATTCAGGCAACCTTCATTTTCCTTCGGGTGACGACATGATGCTGATGCAGGAAATAAAGCGGGACGGGAAGTATTCGGTTGCCTGGTTTTATAACGGGACCGCCTGCGTTCAAACCCCGGCACAGCCTGGCCTGCGTAAATTCTTCGACCAACGTACCCGGTGGGCATCCAAGACAAAACATTACTCCGATAAACGTACGACCGCATTGGCCCTGTTCGTTTTCCTCGCATCGGTAATGCCGCTTTTGTTATGCGCGGAAGCAATTGTGATGCATTTGGGATCATTGCTGTCCCTTGCCTTTTACTTCTTCATTTTCAAAACGGGCATTGACTTATTATTCTTACTTTTAGCAGCTAAAATCTTTAAAACAAGCTTGAATTTTGCCCTCTTTTTCACGGCAGCGGTTTTGTACCCGTTTTATATCTTAACGGTCGGTTTCGCTTCTGTGTTTGTACCGGTAAAATGGAAGGGTAGGAAATATCATGCGTAGCATTAATGCGTAATCGCAACGACATATATTCGCGATCACTTTCGTTCTATGCCTGGCAGCGATTGAAGAAGAACCGCCTCGCCATGTTCGGGCTGGTGATCATCTTGCTTTGCGTCCTGATCTCTGTTGCCGATTATTTTATCATCCCTGATGGAACTCCCAATGCCGACACCGAGATCCTTGAGATCGGCACCAAGCCTCCCGGCTTTACAGTAAAATTATTATTGAATCGCAAGAACCAGGAACCTATACACACGGGCTTTTTCAAACGGTTCTGGGAAGGCGCTCCCAGCGAGTTCGATCGTCCTCAGCCTATCGTGAGTGCCGATTTTGTAGGAAATAATGTGGTGGTGGAAACCTTTACCGGCCGGGAGCCTAACAACGGGATCGTCATGAAGGTGAATATGGCCGATGTCGCTTACGCCATCAACACCCAAAAACCTTTCATCAACGATACGGTGAATCATAGAATGACCTTTTATGTTTTCGGGAGCAATGAAAGAATTACAAAGACCGCAGCAGAGCTTCGTACCGAGATAGAAAAGAACAACATCATTACGCGCAAATATATCTTCGGCACGGATGGCGTAGGCCGTGATATGCTGAGTCGCTTGCTGCTTGGTACAAGAATTTCTTTGTCGGTAGGTTTTGTTTCTGTGATCATTTCTGTTTTTATCGGGATCTTTTTCGGAGCGCTCTCCGGGTTTTTCCGCGGGTGGATCGATGACCTGATCATGTGGATGATCAACGTGGTGTGGAGCATCCCTACTTTGCTGCTTGTGATCGCGATCACCCTTGCGCTCGGGAAAGGTCTTGTGCAGGTGTTCATCGCGGTGGGACTTACCATGTGGGTGGATACAGCACGCGTGGTGCGCGGCCAGGCCCTGAGTATACGTGAGAAAGAATTTGTGGAGGCTGGTCGTGCGTTGGGCTACACTAATTTCAGGATCATCTTCAAACATCTTTTGCCCAATGTGATGGGTCCCGTGATCGTGATCTCGGCTGCCAATTTCGCAAATGCAATTATCATCGAAGCGGGCTTAAGTTATCTCGGTATTGGCGCACAACCACCCACCGCTTCCTGGGGCGCGATGATCAGTGAACACCGCCAGTATATTTTTTCCGATTCAGCATACCTCGCAGTGGTGCCTGGACTTGCTATCATGTTCATTGTGCTTGCATTCATGCTCGTGGGTAATGGCCTGCGCGATGCGCTCGATACCAAAGCCATTGAAGAGGAACAGGTGATGGGATATTGATGGTTCCTTTTTTTTCAAATCGTAAACCCTCAATTTTTTAATTCATCGGGATCTCCACCGTAAAAGTGCTTCCCATTCCCGGTTCACTTTGAACGCTTATCTTCCCACCCAGCTTATCCACTCCTGCCTTAACAAGGTACAGTCCTAAACCGGAACCCGAAGAATTCTCGGTGGCGCGGTAATACATATCGAATATTTTTTCCTGGAGTTCACGCGCAATACCGATCCCGTTATCAGAGAAGATCATCCGCAGCCGGTCGCCATCCTTCTGGATATTTATGCGCAGGTACCTTTCTTTTTTTCTTTCGTCACGGTACTTGATCGCGTTGTCCATGAAATTCTGCACCAGCGATGAGATAATGAGTTTGTTAGATACAAAAGTTATTCCGGGCTCGATCTGTGTTTGGATCAGGATCCCGTCAAAGCCTTCTTTGAATTTCAACCGCTCTTTTATTTCTTCCAATAGCACCGGGAGATCGATCGGTTCGTTAAAATCCTTCGCATCTTTTATGCGTATGCTTTGCATCAATCCCGAAAGGGTAGTGTCGAGTTGCCTGGCCGCGCTTTCGATCATGGCCATATAGTTCGAAGCTTTTTCGTCTTCGATATCTGTTTTGCTGATAGAGATAAGGCCAATAATGGAAGAGAGCGGCCCGCGAAGGTCATGCGTTGCTTTATAAATGAAGTTCTCCAGTTCGCGGTTGGCTTCCTTTAAGCCTTCCTTTTTTTTAAGGACCGCGTCCAGTTTTTTTTGTCCGAGAAGAAGTCTTGCCAATACGAAGCCAGAAAGCAGGAAGGCGCTTCCGGCAAGTATCCTGGTGAGGAGTTCATGAGGCTCTTCTAAAAAAAGGATAATGAAGAGTAAAAATGCCCCGGGGAAAATGAACAGCCATTGCAGGAGCTTCCAGCGCCCCGACCCTTTACTGAATTTCATCTGAAAAAGATTTTCTATACCGGGCGCAAGGTATAAGAAAGAAGGGATAATAGGAAGCAAATTTGCCCCATGCCGCTGGCGATGTAAGATTTTTTTAAGATCCGTTACCGGGCAATATCCCTGTAGATCTGCAGCGCCTCTATCCCTCCTTCCAGGTTCCACAGGTCCGAAAATCCTTTTTGCGAAAGGACCTCTATCGCGCGCCTGCTGCGCACACCGCTGCGGCAAAAAACGACCAGGCGTTTATCTTTTGGAATAAGACCCAAACGTTCTTCTATCTCGCGGAGCGGAATGCGCAAAGCTTTCCATTCATCCAGCCTCGGTTCTTCAAATTCCTCCCTCACATCCAGCAGTACCGTTCCAGCCCCGTTTTCCAGGAGATGTTCCAGTTCTTTACCGCCTATGCTTTTTACGTTTTCGTGAGACGTTCCGCAAAAAAAAGCATAATCCGTCTTTTTAAATGAACCGGCATCCGGAGGAGCAATAGCTTTCCAAGAATCTGTCCTTTTTATTTCGAGCGAAAGGAAATTCATGGATAATGCATCCACTAATAAAATTTTCCCGGTCAATGTTTCGCCTATTCCGGTGATCACTTTTATCGCCTCATTCGCCTGTAAGGTGCCGATCAATCCCGGGAGCACACCCAGCACACCGGCCTGCGCACAATCCTGCACGCTCCCAGCAGCGGGCGGAGCAGGGAAGAGACAGCGGTAAGTGGGACCCCGCTTGCCATCCTGTAACTGGTTGAAAACACTCACCTGCCCTTCAAAGCGGTGAATACTCCCGAACACCAGTGTTTTATCCAGCAGCACGCAGGCATCGTTCACCAGGTAGCGTGTCGCGAAATTGTCAGAGCCATCGATCACCACATCATACCCATTGAATATTTCGAGGGCATTGGAAGTGTCGATGCGGACATCATGCTCAATGAACTTTACAAAAGGATTCTGGCGGGAAAGTTTTTGCGCGGCCGTGCTTGCTTTCTTTTTCCCCACATCATCCGTGCTGTACAGGACCTGGCGTTGTAAATTCGATTCATCAACGGTGTCATCATCCGCAATGCCGATGGTCCCTACACCTGCAGCGGCCAGGTAAGAAAGGACCGGGCAACCCAATCCTCCTGCACCGATCACCAGCGCCTTTGCGGCTTTCAGTTTTTCCTGCGCGGCCTTCCCGAAGCCCTCCAGCAGCAGGTGCCGGCTGTAACGTGATAATTCTTCTTTGGAAAGCATGGCGCAAAGATACGCGCTTATTTATTGATGAAATCCGATTTCGCGAGGCACTTGGGTACGTTCCATTTATCCCGGTAATCGGCCATATTGATCGCATCTCCATCGCATGTCACAAACCGACCTTCCTTATTTTTAAGAAGAATGCTCATGTGGCCCCCGCGCACTTCATTTATTATTAAACCGACCAGGTCCGTGTCGCTCAATCGTTTTTTTGAATGAACATTTCCAAGACCGAATTGTATCCCGAGCTGGTCGTTGATAAGGTCCATCACACAGGCCATGGAATCGGGGCGAACATTTTCTTCTAGGTCCTTCCTTTTGAAATCGTACATGTTCCCTTTTTCATGGGCCACGCCAAGTTTGTAAGCTTTTTTAGCAGGTATATGCTGTGTGAGAAGGCACATCCAGTAGGCGTGCCGGAAAGCATCCAGCTGGCCTCCATTCATGTCCCCATCCAGCGAAGTGTCGTTGCGGAGTGAATCGCACACATGCAAAACGAATCGAGTCAACTTAAAAGCTTTTTTTGCTGCGAAAGGATGTGCGAGTGCCCAGCGCTTTTCGGGCCGGGAGATCTTCCTGAATGCTGAAACGTCCTGTGCGCCCAGGCAACCGCAGGCATGAAGCAGCAATGCAAGTGAAAGGGCCTTTCTCAACATGAACGTTTGAACGGTGATAACGGTGAAAAGTTGCAGCGTTATAATATACGATAAACCAGTTTGAACGAAGCGACAATGTCTATCGTGAGGTCCACATCGGGGAATGAATTCATGTGCAGGCCATCGGGGTAAACCAGTTGCCCGAGCTGTGTTTGGGTCAGGCCCGATACCATGTTGCGATAGCGCATGCCGAGTCCTCCTTCATACCCGAGAAAAAAATGTTTGTATAACTTTTTTGTATTGCCGAACACAATATCTGCCGTATAAACGGTTTTGGTAAAATCGAAATTTATCTCGCGCGAGCCGTCATTGGGCTGGTCAATAATGGACCCGTGAAAGAGCATGCGCTGGTCCTTGTACAGGAATGAGAATCCAACGAAAGAGAAAAAACTTGAATCCCCTTTAAAGTAATAGCGTAGGTCGGTGCGGACCCTGAATCCCGACATGCCGGAATAATCCCAGCCGTTCGGAAAATAATAGCTGTAATCGATATAATGGCTGAAGCGCTTCACGAGCTTGTATTCAATTCCCACCCGCGCGCATCTCCCACCCGAAGCTTCGAGAAAAGAAAGAGGCAGCACACTTACCGAAAATTTCGATTGGTTATCCGCCACGCTGTCCTTTTGTGCATGTGCGGGTAAAGGCAGGAGCGCCAGCGCATAAAAGATAAAGATCAGCTTACTCAACTTCATGGAAAAAGATCAATGAACGGGTTTAAGCAAGTTAGGGATGAAGCCAGCGATCAAAGGCATTCGTGATATTCGCAGCCATTAGTTATGGGCATCCTGCTTTAGCCCCATTCCTAAATTATAGAACACAAAGGACCAAAAGTCACCGTACTCTTCTATTTGTTTGGCGGTGGGTTTTCCCGAGCCATGACCTGCATTGGAATCGATCCGGATCAGCACCGGGTCATTTCCTTTTTGATTTGCCTGTAAAGTAGCCGCGAATTTAAAAGAGTGCGCAGGCACCACGCGATCGTCATGATCGCCCGTGAGAATGAGCGTGCAGGGGTACTCCGTGGGTTTTACATTGTGCAATGGTGAATATTTGAGTAAGCATTTGAATTGCCCGGGATCATCGCTCGTTCCGTAATCGGTCGCCCAGGCCCAGCCAATGGTAAATTTATGATAACGCAGCATGTCCAGCACGCCAACCTGCGGAATAAAAACTTTTGCAAGATCGGGTCGCTGTGTAAGAACTGCCCCGGCCAATAAGCCCCCATTGCTTCTTCCATGCATCGCCAGTTTATCATGCGAGGTGTATTTTTCTTTGATCAAATATTCGGCAGCCGCAATAAAATCATCAAATACATTTTGCTTATTGCAAAGCGTTCCGGCCTTATGCCAGCTCTCCCCGTACTCCCCGCCACCCCGCAAATTGGCCACGGCATACACACCTCCATTCTCCAAAAACACCGAACGATCGATCCTGAACTCAGGTGTGTAACTGATGTTGAACCCGCCATAACCGAAAAGGAAGCAGGGGTTATTTCCATCCAGCTTCGTTCCTTTCTTCATGGTAATGAACATGGGGATCTTTGTTCCGTCCTTGCTGGGGTAAAACACCTGCTTCGTTTCCAGTTCATCCGTATTGAAATCGATCTTCGGTTTAAAATAAAGGGAACTCGTCCCGGTATTCATATTGTATTTGTAGAGTGAGGGCGGGGCGGTGAAATTTACCATGGAGTAAAACGCCAGGCTGTCGTGTTTATCGCTGCTGATCTCGCTCACCGTCCAGAAACCTTCAATGGGAATTTCTTTTTCCATTTTTCCATCCATGGAATAAACGTAAAGGTGAT
>DATDFI010000210.1:0-9181 GCA_036522695.1 Bacteroidia bacterium
GGACAAGGCAACATAAGAACTAAATCGTCCAAGAGAAGCAATTAATGGACAAAGGACCATTACCTCGCGGTTTTTGCCTTCATCCGCTCAAAAAAATCTTTCCTGAAACTGTCACCCACCGGGATCTCTTTATCCCCGACATGGATCTTGCGTGAAGCGATGCTGGTGATGCGGGAAATGGGAACGATGTAAGAGCGATGAACACGGATGAACTCATCGGCCGGCAGTTCGCTAAGGATCTCCTTCATTCCCATAAGTGAAACAACCTTTTTATCTTTCATAAAAACCTGTACATAATCCTTGAGCGCTTCTATATACAGGATCTCGCCCAGCACCACTTTCACCGTTTCGTATCCCGACTTGATGAAAATGCATGGCGCGTTGGGTTCGGGTGACGAGAGCGCGGGCATGCGCGGCTGCAAGGCCTCTTTCGCTTTATTCACCGCCTTTAGAAACCGATCGAATGAAAAAGGTTTGAGCAGGTAATCCACAGCATCGAGGTTGAATCCTTCCACCGCATAATTCGGGTAAGCGGTGGTGAAGATCACTTTGGGTTTATGCACGAGGCTGTTTAACAAACTGATCCCGTTGATGTCGGGCATCTGCACATCGAGGAAAAGCAGGTCGATGTTCTTTTTACGAAGGATCCCGGCTGCCTCAATGGCATTGGTGCAGGTATGCTCCAGCGCGAGGAAATCGACCTTGCTGACGTAATCCTCCAGCAGGCGAAGTGCCAGCGGGGAATCGTCAATGGCCATGCAACGTATCATTTTTTGAGTTTTAATTTCAGTTCAGCAATATATTTATCTCCCACGGGACCTACTTTCAGAATATGTGTTTCGCGGTAAAGCAGGTCCAGGCGCTTGGACAGGTTTTTCAACCCGATCCCGTTTGTCTTATCACGCGGTGAATTTTCCTCCGGCACCCTGTTCTCCACGTAAAGGTCCAGCTCGTCATTCATCACCGTAAGACGGATGATCACCGGTGTGCGTTTCACGTAGCTGATGCCATGCTTGAAAGCATTCTCTACAAGCGGAACCAATAACATGGGTTCTATTTTCCTTCCCCCCAATTCACCTTTCACCTCGAAGGTCACTGCTATTTCGTCCAACCCGAATTTTTGGAGTTCCACATAGTTCCCCAGGTATTCCACTTCTTTCTCGAGAGGCACTGTATCGGCTGAAGCCTCGTACAACATGTAGCGTACAAGGCCGGAAAGTTTCAGGATCGCTTCACCTGTAAGGGGAGAATGGCGGTTTTGCAGGGAATAAATATTATTGAGCGCATTGAAAAGGAAGTGCGGGTTCACCTGCGTACGCAAAAAAGAAAGTTCGGATTGCAGTTTCTCGTGCTCAATACTCCTGCGCTGTTCCTGCGACCGCATCCACTCCTCTGTGATCTTCATTACGCTGCTCACCACCCAGGCGAGGAAACTGGTGATCAGTCCCGTATTCACCGAGGCATTGAAAAGCTGCGGCATCTTAACGATATCCTGGTTAAGGACCTCTTCGAGGTACCCCGCTGCCATGGAAATAATGGTGACGAGCAGTGCCACACTTAAAAAATAGAGCAGCCACTTTTTCTCCCCCAGGAATTTCGGCACCAGTACACAGGTGTTGAAATAAAAGAACATGAGGATCATCCCCAGGAAAAGGGCAATGCGCAGCACTGAAAAAAAATCGGTGAAAGCAGCATAATGAAATAAAAAGGGATAGAAAAAAAGACACAGCCAAACCCCGCAATGTATCGCGATACGAATGTTACGACTGTTGAACTTCGGCATCCTGGAGAATGTTAAAATTTATTTTTTACAAATGGCGATCAAAAGGAAATAGATGAGCGGCCCTTTATGATCTGCCAACAGGCTTTTTCATGTGCGTTCATTCTTAGCGAACATGGCGAGTACCAGAGTGATGCCGCACTCAGCCCGCTTGCCGGTGAAAACCGGACTTATAATATGGCAAGGAGGGGTAGTAGTAAAAATTACCTTATTACGGATAGTGCACACGCCAGGCAGCTTACTCTTCCACGTTCTTTCCTTTGCTCAGCTCTTCCCCCATCTGGTTTTGCTGGGCCAGCGTCCAGCTGTCGGTGGCCGATGTTTCAAGCCATGCTTTCCCCGACTGGCGATAGATACTTGCGTATAAACCGAAAATATCGCTGAAATGTTGTTCGAGATCAGCAACGGTCATTTCAGGGCTCACGGTGACAGTGCCCTTATTGTGCTGCAGCCTGCATTCACCAAGGGTTTTGGAAGAAGTGCTGACAATCTTTTTGGAAGGCGCTGCGCCCTTTTTGCCGGGGCGTGCGTGAAAAATTATTTTAAGATACGGGAACAGTGCTGAGAACTCTTCCTGCACTGCAAATATTTTCCGGTGGTCATTGATTACGATTTTCATCTTTCCCTTTGTTAAATGAATTATTCCATTCACAAAAACAAAGGTAGATGAGCGCCATACCCTTACGTATGACGCAAGTCACCGGCAAACATGACTGTTGTTTGAATGATGCAGCTCAGTTCTTGAGCTTCGACAGCTTTTCGTAGCTGAGCACAGCAATGGTGCCGCCCCTGATATCCACCAGGCCCTCTTCCTTGAAATCGCTGAGTGTGCGTATGGCGGTTTCCTGTGCGGTGCCCGCCAGGTTGGCCAGGTCCTCGCGCGAGATGACCATGCTGAATTGCGATTCCGTTTCTTTTTTGTAGCGGTTATACAACGTCACCAGCGCTTCTGCCACACGTTTGCGCACCGAGTTATAGGCGAGCCGGATCAGTTGTTCTTCGCGTTCCTTAAGATCATCCGAAAGCATTTTTATGAATTTCTTTGACACTTCGGAATTCTTATATACGAGCGCATGAAAATCATCTTTCGGGATCATGCACAGCTCCGAATCCTCCAGCGCAACCGCTTCATCATGGTACTTTCCGTCCTCCAGTAAAGCCAGGTAACCGAAAAAGTCCCCGTCCTTATATAAGCCGGTGATCAGTTCCTTTCCGTCAGTATTGGCGCGTGAAGTTTTCACTTTGCCCTTGTTCACAAAATAAACTCCTTTGGGATAATTGCCTTCGTGGTAGATCGCCTCCTTCTTTTTATACTTGCGCACCTCGTGCGTTTCCGAAAGTTTTTTGAGCGATTCCAGCGCACGCACGTCCTGTATAAAATCATTCAATCCCTCTATGCTTTTTTTGAACTCCTTTTTAATGATCTCGCTCTTTTTAAGGCGGCTCTCAACCGCATTCAGCAATTCAATATCATCAAAAGGCTTGGTCACATAATCATCCGCCCCCATCTCCATTCCTTTGCGCAGGTCGCTGCGCTCGGCTTTGGCCGAGAGAAAGATGAACGGAATGCCGGCCGTCTCTTCGTTCTTCGACAAAAGATGCAGCACACCGTATCCGTCCAGCACCGGCATCATGATGTCGCAGATGATGAGATCGGGCTTTTGTTTCAACGCAAGCTCAACACCTTCTTTCCCATTGGGCGCAGTGAACACCTGGTATTTGGAAAGCGAAAGGATCTCCGCGATATTTTCGCGCATCTCGTTATTGTCTTCTATCAGGAGGATCTTTTTACTCATTATTATCAGGTATTTGAATAGTGAAAGTAGTGCCCTTTTCCAACTCGCTCTCCAGGTCTATGGTGCCATCCAGCAGCTCGATGTAACGCGCCACGATATTGAGGCCCAAGCCGGTTCCCTGTACGTTGGTGGCGTTTTGAGCGCGGAAAAAGCGTTCGAACAAATGCTCCTGGTCTTCCTTCGATATTCCCATCCCTTCGTCCCGGATCTTAATGGTGATCCATCCATCCGCAACAGATGTGGAGAACCGGATGGGACTGTTCTCAGGGGAAAATTTTATGGCATTGGAACATAGGTTGAAAAGAATGTGCTTGAGTATTTTTTTATCGGAGGTCACCTGACTGCTGCCCTTGTGAACGTAATCCAGCGTTTGGCCGGTTTTGGCAATGGCCTGCATTTCCTGCAGTACTTCGTTGGCAAGCTCCTGTATGTCGAACGTTTCGATGGTGGCTGTGATCTTTCCCTCTTCAAGTTTGCTGATGGATAACATGTCGTTAAGGATATCCGTCAAACTGTTCACCGAAGTTTTAATGCGGTTGATGTGCTTCACCTGTTTCTCCTTATCGTTTTGCTCACCGTACTGGCGCACGAGCGAAAGGGAAGACAGGATGGTAGCCAATGGGGTGCGGAATTCATGCGAGGCCATGGAAACGAAACGCGATTTAAGATCGTTCAGTTCCTTCTCTTTCTGGAGGGCTTCGTTCAGGTCTTCCTTGGTTTGATTGAGTTCTGAAATCGCTTCTTCAAGCACAAGCGTTCGTTCCTTTACCCTTTTTTCAAGATCCGCATTGAGCTTTTCCAGCTCCGCTTTTTGCCGTAACACGGCATCCTCCGCCTTTTTACGAATGGTGATGTCGATAATGAATGCGATCACGAAATGGCCATCGGTGGCCTTGAAAGGGCTCAGGCTGATTTCCACGGGAAATTCACTTCCATCCTTGCGTTTGGCGTACAACTCCAGCGTAGCGCCCATGGAACGGGCGTGCGGGTTCTGGTTGTATTTGTCCCGGTACTGCTCATGCTTTGGCGCATGGCGATAAGGCACCAATACTTCCACTTTTTTGCCGAGAAGCTCTCCCCTTCCGTAGCCGAACATACGTTCGGTAGCGGGGTTCGTTTTGATGATAACGCCCTTATCATCTGAAACAAGTATCCCCTCGGTTGCAAATTCAAACAGGGCCTCGAGGCCTTCCTTGCTATCCATATTATTGACCAGCGATTTGTGTTGCCCGAAATTAACCATTTGGAGGATTTACCCGGTAATAATCGGCAGGTTACCTGATAAAAAATATGAGGGATATCATTCCGGCTTTTGACCGGGGTCACGGCATAGGGACGCGGCAGGGCCTATTTTTACCGTAAAAACAAAAAATGATGACTCCCCTACAAAACCTTCACTCAGCTATAGGCGAACTGGCCTATGCCATTGCCTGCGCTGACGGAAAAGTGCAGAACGAGGAACGCAAAAGATTCCACGATATCGTAGCGGCCGAACTTCGCTGCAAGGATGATGATTTCGATGTTTCGGATATCGTATTCCAGCTGATGCATCGTGATCACATGGATGTACGTACCGCGTATGAATGGGCCATGAAAGAGATACGCCTCAACAGCCATTACCTCAGCCCTAAGCTGAAGAACACCTTTATCAAAGTGATGGAAAAAATAGCTAAATCCTACCCGCCTGTTACCATCGATGAGCGAAGTATTCTCGATAAATTCAAAAAAGACATCGAGCCCATCCACGGTGATCCCGTGTACTATGAACAGGCAAAAGCGTGATCCTTATCGCACATCTTTTTTACAACACCACGCTGGGCAAATGAATATATTTGCGACTCAAACAAAAACTATTTTTCATGAGCCTGCTTGTTGTCGGTACGGTTGCTTTCGATGCCATTGAAACCCCGTTCGGGAAAACAGATAAGATCGTTGGCGGGGCGGCCACCTATATAGGTTTGGCCGCTTCGTATTTCACCAAAAAGATCAACCTCGTTTCGGTGGTGGGCGATGACTTCCCGGGTGAATCGCTGCAGATGTTCAAACGCCACCACATCAACATTGATGGGCTGCAGATCAAAAAAGGAGAGAAGAGCTTTTTCTGGAGCGGGCGTTATCATAACGACATGAATTCCCGCGATACGCTCGCTACAGAGCTCAACGTGCTGGCCACGTTCGATCCCGTAGTTCCCGACTCGTATAAAGATTGTGATTTTTTAATGTTGGGCAACCTTATGCCCAGCGTACAGCAAAAGGTATTGCAGCAATTGCCCAAGCGCCCAAAGCTCATCGTGCTCGACACCATGAATTTCTGGATGGACAGCGCCTGGGACGAACTGATGCGTGCGCTTTCGATGATCGATGTGCTCACCATCAACGATTCGGAGGCGCGACAACTTTCCAATGAATATTCGCTGGTGAAAGCGGCACAAAAAATTTTAACGATGGGTCCCAAATACCTCATCATCAAAAAAGGGGAGCATGGCGCATTGTTATTTCATGGCGACCAGGTGTTCTTTGCGCCTGCCCTCCCGCTGGAGGATGTGTTCGACCCCACCGGTGCGGGTGATACTTTTGCGGGTGGATTCATCGGTCATCTTGCAGCTACAAAAGATATCTCATTCGACAACATGAAGCGGGCCATCATCTTCGGTTCGGCCATGGCCAGTTTTTGCGTGGAGAAATTCGGGGTGGAGAGGCTGGTGGGATTATCGCAGGCCGAGGTGGAAGAGCGCGTACAGGAATTCATTGACCTGGTGCAGTTCGAGATCGAGCTGGGGTGAGGGCCCTCCCTTGTAAGCGGTTGTTTATCTACTCCTCTTTCCATATTATTGCATGAGCATTCCGCCTCTGAGCGGAATCTTTTTTCATGAGCTTCCAAAAGATATGCCCTTACCCCGGCCTTCGTCCTTTTAACGAGGATGAATCCATTTATTTCAAGGGACGGGAAGAACATATCGACAAGATCATCACGCTGCTCCAGGAAAAAAAATTCCTGATGGTGACAGGCGCTTCCGGTGACGGGAAATCATCACTCATTTATGCAGGACTCATTCCCCGCTCCCGCGCAGGCTTCTTCAAAGCGAATTTCAACAACTGGAGAATTGCCGACCTCCGCCCCGAGCGCTCTCCCCTCGGCAACCTGGCCCGCGCCATCACGCAGCAGCTCGAATTGCCCGATGAGAAAAAAGTGGAAGACGAATTGAGCTATGGCTTCTCCTCGCTCGCAAAAATTTACCGCGAGTCGAAATTCTACATGGACATCACTTCTGCTGAATACCAAAGAGCGGGCGCGGAAGAAAAACAGGAACGCAAGAACAAATGCGCCAACCTGCTCATCCTGGTTGACCAGTTCGAAGAACTTTTCACCAATGCGGAAAATTTTTCAAAGGGCCGCCCCTCCCTGCAGGCCATCACGCTCATCAACCTCATTATTGAAACAACACGCATAGCCGAAAAAGAAGGTTTGCCTATTTACATCGTGTGCACCATGCGTTCGGATTACGTGGGCGACTGTGCAGCTTTCAAAGGGTTGCCCGAACTCATTGTACGCAGCCAGTTCTTTGTGCCCCGTTTGAAACGAATGGAGATCCACCGCGCCATCTCCGAGCCTGCCGCGCTCACGGGAAACAAGATCAGCAACCGCCTGGTGGAAAAGCTAATTAATGATTCCGGTGACGGGCAGGACCAGCTCCCTATTTTACAACATGCGCTCAACCGCATCTGGAAAGCGCACATGGATGAAGGTGCAGAGGAGATGGACCTGCTGCACTATGCCAAGGTGGGCGGCATGGACAGCATTTCGCTGCCCGATGAACAGAAGAAAAAATTCTCGGCCTGGTATGTAAATCTCCCGCTTTCAAAACAGAAAATCCTGGAAAGCGCTTCCCTTTCCAATGTGCTCAATGCGCACGCGCGCGACCTGTTCGATTCATCGGTAGGGTATTTCGGCAAACACACCGGCAGGGATATTTCGCGGGAGGAAGCGCACGGCCTGCTCAAAAAAATATTCACCTGCCTCACCAAGATAAATGACAACCGCGCGGTGCGCAATCGCTGCACCGTTTCAGAAGTACGCAATACGCTCGGCAACAGCATCAGCATAAAACAACTCGAAGGGTTGGTGAATATTTACCGCGAACCCGCTAACACGCTCCTGAAGCCCTTTATAGATAACAACGGTCGCTTCACGCAGTTAACGGATGATGACATCCTCGATATCACACACGAATCGCTCATCCGCAACTGGACCGATCTTACCGCCTGGACAAAAAGCGATCACGAGAACGTGCTGGTGATGGCCGATTTCAAAAAGCAGCTCGACCGCTGGGAATCACAGAGCCGCTCGAGCGATCACCTGCTCACCATAGGCTCGCTGAGTTATTTCAAAAACTGGTATTCACACATCGATCCCAATCCTTACCTCGTTGCACGTTACGACCAGGGCAACCTTTCACCCAAACAAAAAGTGGAGGCCGCTGGAAAATTCATCACTTCGGCCGAGCAATACCTGCAGGCGAGTGATAAAGCGATAAAGAGAAGAAGAAAAACAGCCATGGGAGTGATATCGCTCATCGTGGCCATACTCATCAGCTTTACTTCCTGGGCCTTTATAGAACGCAACAAGGCGCTGGAGCAGCAAAAGATCGCGGACCAGAAAACAAAAGAAGCATTGGCCTCCGAGAAGACAGCGCGGGATGCGGAGCAGGACGCACTACGCGCGAAGGACACGGCCGAGGTGCTGAAGAACGATGCGCAGATCAGTGAGAAGAATGCAAGGACCGCTCAACATTTTGCAGAGCAATCCAAGCAGGAAGCATTACACGCGAAAGAGATCGCAGAAAAAGAAAAGCGCAATGCCGAGGAGCAAACCAAAGTAGCCGAAAAGGAAAAGCTGAATGCAGAAAAGCAAAAGGAGATCGCGAATGCAGAAAAGAAGAACGCGGAAGAGTCGGAGAAGAATGCGCGCTCGGCTTACCTGCTCGCCCTCGCACAAAGCATCGCACTCAAATCCAACCTGTATAAGGATGATCCGCAACTCGAATCGCTGCTGGCGCTGCAGGCTTACTACATTTTTCGTGACAACAGCAATACCGACCAGGACCCCGTGGTATACGATGCACTGCGAAATGCATCCGCCAACATCAATAGCAAAGAGCACCTGCCGGTGTCATGCGTAAATGAGCCCCGGGCACTGATCGAAGCGCGTGACACCTTGTTTTATGCCGATCGTTTCAAGTCGGTTGGCGCGCTGAAAAAACACAAGGTCCTGGCGGAACACACCGACCTTAACCTGAACATAGGAGGCAATAACAGTCCCATCGATATTGTGGCTTTCAGTGGTGACGGGAAAAAACTGATCACCGGTCACAATAATTACCACATCAGCCTGTGGGATATCGACCGGAAGCAATGGAATCTAAAAACCCCGCAAGTGCTGAAAGGGCATCGTGGCCTCGTGCGCGGCATTTGTTTCCTTCCCGACAATACGCATTTCGTCACCGGGGGCAAGGACAGTACACTTATTTTCTGGAAGATCGAGGATGGGAAAGCTGCGATGGAAAAAAACCTAAAACTGAACTCCGGTGTAAAAGGGCTTGCCTAT
>DATDFI010000211.1:0-2605 GCA_036522695.1 Bacteroidia bacterium
GTAGGCCTGCTCGGTATTTTGTTTTTTCACCTGCTCCCATTCGGGGATCATTAAAATGCGGGCGTTGGCATCAAAGCGATGCAAGCTTTGGGGATAGCGTAATAAAAAATCTTTGTAGGCTTCTATATTATCGATGGTGCACGTATTTCCCCAGTCCTGTTCTTCCTGGAGCCTGGTTATCCGTTTTTCTATTTCATCTTTTCGCTCTGAGAGCGGGTAATGGACGATGAAATTTTTCAGGGGAACTATCGAATCGCTGGCTACAGCTTTCTTGTAATCCCTCTCTTCGTAAAGCACTTCCAGTTTTTTGTTTGCCTGAGAAACATAGGAACTCTGGGGGTAGTTAGTGACAAAGGCGATGTAGGTTGCGATGTCGTTCTTTTGCAGGGAGGCATTCCAATCACGGATTTCGTAAAGCCCATGAAGCATTCCGTTCACTTCGGTAAAATGTTTGCTCTTCGGAAAATCCCGGCAAAAGTGTTCGCACGCTCGTATATCAGGATACTTCTTGAGATAGGAATAATCACGTTGCTCACGTAGGATAGAACAGGAGCCCACCAAAATCCAGGTGGCCAGGAGCAAAACAAATGGTCTTTTCATACAGGGAACGCAAATTTACTTAAGAATTGCGAATGTGCTCTTCAATAAATCTTATTGGAGATCATGCTCCTGGTTCCGTGGCTGGCGCGCTTACCCTAATTTTTGCCTTTTACCGGGGTTTTCTCTGTGGAAGGGAGCCTTTTCCCACAAGGGACCATTTTTATATCGCAAACGATCAGTCCCGGTTGCTCAGGTCCCATTTCGCTTCCTGCAAACCGGTAACAATCCTTAGCGGCATAGATCGTATAAAATCCCGGGGGGCCGGTGATGAAGAACACTCCTTCTTTAGTAGTGCCGGTACGTATTTTCGATTTTCCGAACGTATAGTAAAGCACCACGTTGGCGAGCGGCTTGCCGGTAATGGAGTCAATGACTTTACCTGGGACCCGGATATTGGAGCCGGGGGAGGAATAATTCTCCAAAGTGTCCTTCGCAGCCAGCGTATCCGTTACACCGCAATTGCAGTCCGCCTTCCTTACTTTAATGGTGGCCGTTTGCCCTTCTGCGAAAGCAAAAAACAACAGGCAGGGCAAAAGAAAGAAGAGCGTCTTCATTTCATGAAATAACGCTTTACGTACGTTTCGGTACACATTACTTTGTACTTTTTTATACCTTCGCCCCGCATTCGGTTGCAGACGTTACAGTCCGCATTAAAAGGGAATCATGTTTGATTCATGAGCAGTTCCCGCTACTGTGTGCCTGGGTTTACAACAAACCTCCGCGATCACCACTGTCCGCCCCGAGCGAACGGGAAGGTGCGGTAAACAGGCGAGCCAGGAGACCTGCCGGTGCAGAGATCCAAAGCTTCGGGTAAAAAGCTGTGAACGGATACTGTAAGGTTCCCTTCTTCCTTTTTACTCCTTTTGTCAAACTTAATTTTTTAAAAAATGAAAAAGGAGAAATTGTTTTTAATGTCGCTTGCCGTGTTCCTATGCTCAAAAGTTTCAGTGGCACAGGATACCTTGTCGACCGACTCAGTAAAAAAACTCAACGAGATCACCATCACGGCTACGCGCAGTGATAAAAACATTTTTGATGTTGGCCGGAGTATAACGGTGATCGGCAATCGTGAACTGAAGAACGGCCAGTTCAACAACCTGGCAGATGTGCTTTCACAGCAGGAAGGGATATCGATGATAGGAACGGGACAGAATTTCGGTGGAACGCAAAGTATTTTCATTCGCGGAGCGAACAGCAACCAGAACGTGATATTGGTGGATGGCGTTCGCATCACCGATCCTTCGGCACCTAACAACGCGCCCGACCTTTCCGAATTTTCGCTTACCAATATTGATAAGATTGAGATCGTGCGCGGCTCGCACAGCACGCTGTACGGCTCATCGGCCATTGGGGGAGTGGTGAACATTCTTACACGAAAAGATATGAGCCCGGGCTTTCACGTGGATGCAATGGCGATGGGCGGTGTGTACGGCAAGGGCGCATTGGTGAACGGCCAGGACCTTTTTTTGAATTACACCGGTAAAAGCGGTTTTTATATTGGCGGGGAAGTGAATAATTTTTCATCGGGCGGGCAGGACGCCACCGTGGATACAGTGACAAATCCCAATACCTATGATAAACGGGATAAGGATGGATTCAGCCGCATGGATTATGTGTTGAAGGGCGGTTATCATCACGGAAAGGTGGATGCTTATATCGGTTATCGTAAAACCAAAATGATCACCGATATCGATAAGGGTGCGTTCACTGATGACGATAATTACAGCCTGGACTTCAACCGCAATCTCATCACCTATGGCGCAACGTATAAATTCAGCGATTCGCTTACCTTCTCGCTCATTGGAGGTTTTTCGGACATGACGCGGTACGCGAGAAACGATTCGTCAGTGGTGGATACGGCCGGCAATTACGATCATACCTATTATGACGCCACGTACCGCGGCACACATTCCACAACCGAGCTGCAATTGAACTGGATGCGCAGGGGATTCGGCCTTGTGGCGGGAGGAGGCTTGTATGCGGAGACCATGTCGCAGGACCAGTT
>DATDFI010000212.1:0-6755 GCA_036522695.1 Bacteroidia bacterium
ACAAGGTTATATAGAAGGGGAGAGCTTCCATGGCGATCTCCCGGCTGCGGGACAGCTGCGGGAAAGTAAAAAAACACTGCCGGAGATAAACAAGAACATTTTTGAAAGTATTGAGAAAAAGCTCGCGGGGGATGCTTTCGACCAGGATAGTATTGTGGACATGTCGGCCAACGGGCTACCCGACTCACTTGATAATTCCTTTTCTGTGAAAACACTCGTACTGAAATTCAGCAATGATATTGTTGTAGATCATGTTTTTCTGAAAGGTAATATATGCATTTGGTCGCCCACCGAAGTGAAAGTAATGAGCGGGGCCAGCTTGAACGACATCGTTATTTATGCAAAGAAGGTGAAGCTGGACGATGGTTTTGAAGGCAGCCTGCAGCTTTTTGCCAGCGACAGTATTTTGGTTGGAAAGAAATGCCGGTTCTCCTATCCTACGGTGATAGGCGCCCTGCGTTCTGAAAGTTCCGGTGGCAGCGCTTCTGTAAATATCCAGGATGAGAGCGAAATAAGCGGGATCGTTTTCACCTACCAGGATAATTACGATCCTGAAAAAATAACCCGCATAAAAACTGCAAAGGACGTACTGATAAAGGGAAGCCTGTTCACTAACGGCTGCCTTGATTTCACCGGGGAGGTTTACGGCAGTGTGATCTGCGCGCAGCTCTTGCTTTCCACTTCTTCCGCCCTTTATGAAAATCATTTGATGGATGCGGTGATCGACCGGGAGCGTTTGTCGCCTTATTTCACCGGCATCGATATATGGGCCGGTAGCAGGCAAAAGAGAATTGTCAAATGGCTTTAAAGAAAGGAAGAATAAAAGCATCGCTCATCATCGAATCCCTGGTGGCCATGGTGGTGATCAGCATAAGTTTTGTTTTTGGCTGTATGATCTATGTGAACGTGATGAATTCGGATCTCCTGCAGCAAAAACAAGAGGCCCATTTACTGGCCAATGAAATAATGGACCAGATCACCAGGGAAAGGTCATTCACGGATGAGACCATGCAGGTGAACGATTTCTCGATAGAAAAGAAAGTAGTGAAGGACGAGCCGGCCCCGGGATTAAATACACTCCGGTTAAGGATTTATAACGCACAAAAGAGGCTGGTGGAAGAACAGGAAAAATATTTCGCCAATGAATAGCTCCCTGAAGGCGTTTACGTTAATGGAATTACTGGTGGGCATGGTCATCAGCAGCATCGTGATCAGCCTGGCTTACTCTGCATATAACATTCTTACGATTCAGTTCCTCGAATACAAAAAGACCTGTGACAGGACCCAGGAGCAGGCTTTGGGTTTTTTCCTGCTTAAAAAGGACCTCGACCGATGCTGTTCGGTGAAAAAGGTCAGCGACAATGAGCTGGAAATGGACTACAAGGATAAAGCGATACGTTATAAATGGACAAACGATAAATTGACCAGGACGGCAGGCTTGTCAACGGATACTTTTTTTATAGGAGTAAAAACAAGCGTCATGAGCTTTGGAAATGCCGGAGCAACCGTAAATGGAATTGTCGATCGTCTGAGTATAACCACGGTGGTCGATGGCAAAACTTTTTCCATTTCGGTGAAAAAGCGATACGGCTCCGATGTTTTGATGGAGCAAAAAGAAGATCAGGAAAATCAAAATTGAGACTCATGGCCGGTATAGATATAAGAAAACTGGGATCCACTTCGCAGCAGGCAAAAGCCGCTGAGGGAAGGGAAGAAGTATCCGTTTTTGATCTTCTTAATAAGGAGATCAGCCTGTTCCCAAAAAAACTGAACGACCGCAAAAAAGAACGTTTTTATTTTGAGCTGGGCATATTGGTCTCCGCAGGAGTTGATATCGAAACCGCATTGGGACTTATCGTGGATCAGCAAAGGAAAAAACAGGACAAGGAAATATTTGAAAAGATCAAAGCGGAAGTGTTAAGCCATGGCAACCTGGCCAAAGCATTTGAAAGGGTAAAAGTGTTTTCGGTGTACGAGCAGGTAAGTATTGAAATGGGGCAGGAAAGCGGGAGACTGAGCGAGGTGCTCAACGAGCTTGCCCTCTATTACGGCCGCACCATAAAACAAAAGCGCCAGTTGGTAAATGCCTTTTCCTATCCCCTTATCGTGCTGGCAGCTTCGGTGGGAACGGTTTTTTTTATGATGAAATTCATTGTCCCGCTTTTCTCCGATTTTTTTAAGCGGCTGGGCGGTGAATTGCCAGCGATCACAAAAATGGTGATCCGCTTTTCGGACTGGCTTTCGCATTATGGGTTTTACATCTTTGTTTTAACGCTGGCAGTTATTGGTTCTATCTATGTGCAACGCAGCAGGCCCTGGTTCCGCAAATGGAGTTCGAAGTTCATCCTGGGCACACCGGTCTTTGGAGAAGTGATCCGCAAAACATACCTGGCGCGGCTGAGTTCATCTATGTCCATGCTCTTATCGGCAAAGATCCATACCGCGCAGGCCCTGGAACTTGTTGGTCGCATGATCGATTTTCATCCTGTTAAAGATTCATTATCCCGCGCGCGGGAGGAATACATGAAGGGTGTTCCCCTGCATGATTGCCTGGCAAAATATAAATTCTATCCGCCACAGATGCTCTCGCTGATCAAGGTTGCGGAAGAAGTGAACCGTCTCGATATGGTCTTTTCAAAACTCTCGGGCCAGTATTTTGAGGAAGTGGAACAACAAACCCAGCTCATGGGAAGCCTGATCCAGCCGGCCTTGCTTCTGTTGATAGGAGGTTTTGTGGCGATCATCCTTATTGCCATGTACCTGCCCATGTTCCAGTTTGGCACCAGCCTGCATTGATGCTAAACAAATTCTAATTTCAGTTGGCGCAGCGAGTCCAGGTATTCGGACAAAACAAATGTCCGGTTATCACGGATAAAGATCTGGGGGCCGGAGATCCATAAAACAAGAAGGTTCTTACCATGTGTGCTTGATAAAACAGGAACGCTCATCATCCGCATGGATGAAAAGAACAGGGATATCTTTATTGATCCTGCGCAGGAACGGGAGAAGAACATTTCGCATTCAGACAGAGGGTGGCAGGAAGAGAAACCATACCTGTAACTGAGCTTTATGGAAATACCCCTCGCTTACCATCTAAAGAGGGTGAAACAGCTTCTTATATTTCTTTTATTATTTGTTGCCGGCCGCGCAACTGCACAATGCCATCTTTATGATGGCGACAGCCTGGATTATTTTTACCTTGGTGCGGAGGAGCCGCATCGCTGGGAAGAATATGAGCTTGATACGGCTTTTCGCGGACATGCCGGTTTTGTCCCGGATGAAAAAAGATTTTTTGATTCGCTGCAGTTCATTGCTTTTACCAGGGCGTTGAAAATAGCCTGCAGCGAAAAAAAGATGCCGGTATACTCAGCCATATTGCAATTGAACAAGGATAAAAGTAAAACAATATGGAGGCTGGAGGGAAAAGAGGATGTTAAGTTCGGAGGGCGCGGAAGAGGAAATGCCACCATAAGGCAAATGGTGTTGACGCTCGATGCAAATACCGGCCGCATCATTTCCTATAAGCAGGAAAAGTACAGGGCAATGGTTGACTTTTGAAAATGAGAACGATCGTTGTAATATGTGTGTGCTTTACGAGCGTAATTCTTTCGAAAGCCCAATGCTTTAACCGCTATGGCGATACGTTGGGCCGTTTTGCCTTGTACGATGAGGTGCGGAAGAAATGGGAGATCGTTTGTTATGACACTACCTATGCATTTTTAGGAATGGGAATAAAGGATGAAAGGCAGTTTTTCGATTCCTTGGGAGTGATCCCGTTCGGCAAAGCGCTTGGCCTTGCCTGCAAAAAAGGATTTTTTGTTGAGTATGCCATGCTTTCGGAAAATAAGCGGGAATGGATACTGGAAACCAAACCGGGCAAAAGAAAGTACGGGCACGGAGGGCCCGGAGATTTTAAGGAGCTCACGATGGTCATGCGCGTAAATGCGCGCACAGGGCGCATAAAATATTTTCGGAAAGAATGGGTGAAGAACCCCACGTTTTTTTGATCGGCTCATGTATAAAAAACTCCTTGTCGTTTTATTTACTTTCATTTTTTCAAATGCCGGCAGCGCGCAATGCTCGCCTGATTCGGCCCGCCCGGGCTTCTTTACTTTTTATGATGAGTTTAAAAATCCCACTTTGTTTTCCATGGATACGGTTGATCGGAGAACTTCCGGGTTCATAAAAAATGAAAAGCATTTTTTCGATTCCCTGCAGGTGATCTCTTTTTCTTCGGTGCTCGATATTGCCTGTAAAAGAGGACTGGTTGTGAGGGTCGCGCGGCTTTCGGAGGATAAAAGAGAATGGTTGTTGGTTGGACGGGAGATCAAGAGACGGTACCAGGTAATTGGCGATTACTTTTATAAATCGCAATGCCGTACCCTTATTCTCGATGCCCGCAACGGCAAAGTAAAAAGTGACCGGAAAAGATGGTATAGAATTCCTAACCGGGATTAGCAGGCTATGAAGAACACCATGAAACGGGTCTTAGTGTGTGTTTTCCTTTTTTGTGCAGGATGCGTGGTAAGTGCACAGCAAAAGCGCAGGCATGTGGACCGTTTTGTGATCGATACTATTGATGTTTATCAAGCTTATTGGGTGATCAATGACAGTATAGAGATAAAGGAGCAATGGGTCCCATTCCATGCGCAACATTTTTTTGATTCCCTGCATATCATAGGTCCGGATGAGGCGGTGAGGATCGCATTGCGAAAAAGGCGCTTTAAAGTCGCGAATGTGTTTTTGCGCACTATGCACGGGGGCCACGACCCAGAATGGGTGATAGAAGGGCTTGTTACCAGGCGCCAGCTGCTCCGTAAACCCGGGCATTTCCGCGGGAAGCATTACAGTGTGTGCATTGATGCGCACAGCGCGCAGGTGATCTCATTCGACAGCGAACCTTTTCTCATTATTCCCATGCACCGCGGCTGAATGTTGCGCATGCGGAAAAAGGTTATATCTTGCTTTATCTATTTCCTTACTAAAAGATCTTCCATGAGAACAATGCTGCGCTCCGCTATTTTATTCACTTCTTTTATTTTGCTTTCGGTATTTTTTAACTCTTGCGGGGGACCCAGGACCGACCGTTTCCTCATCGGGGAACATTCCATTGGCGGCACATCTATTGGCGATCACGACAAAGCCATACACGATATGTTCAGCGATTGCAAGTTCGAAAAGATGGAGGCCTGGGCTTTTGGTATTGACGGAGGGGGGAAAGGAACCGTTGTGAAGGGTGATTCGGGTGTTTTATTTTTTTACTGGACGCATGAAGGAGAAGATACCGTGCGCGGGTTCATTGCGCTTGACCCCAAATTTCATACGGCCACGGGCATTCATCCCGGTATGACCGTTAACGAATTGAAAAGGATAGAACCTGAGCTCCACATCACGGTGAATGCCGTTTATGACAGTGAAAATATTTTCCTTAAGAAAGAAGCGCTGAGCCTGGTTTTCATGTCGCAGCCCGAAAAGCGCGTGGGCGTTTATAAAAATACCGGCCCGGATGAAAGCACCACTGAGATGCGTGGGGATGCCCGGGTTGACCAGGTGTTTGTGGAGTGAATTCCTTTTTTTAGCTCAAAGTGAGCCGTAATGTCTTACTAATAGGATTCATGTTAAATCCCGCACTGATTTGATAGCAAGAAGAAGCATATAGGCCAACATGGTTTTCCCTGTTCTTTCTCTTGGTCAAGCAAAAAGAAAGAACAGTAAAAAGCTACCGAAAGTGTAATTCAGTGAAATACCTGATCGGTCCCTCAGAATTTAAAATAGATCCTATTAACAGGATATCCTCCAACCCGGAAAATCGAAAGAAAAAGAGGATTATTTCTTAGCCGGATCTTTATCCGTAAATCCCACTTCACAGTTAACTACAATTTTATGCTCCTGCACGATGAGCATGCAATCTTCCGGAACGGCATAAATTGTTTTAATGGAATTATCAGGCATGGTGAACGGGATGGCCGTAACGAGTGACATGGGACCTTCGAATGTGAGCGGGTCGGTGTAATACTGAGCAAGATCGATATTGGTGATATGCAATTTACTTCCGAGTACACGCGTGTACACCTCGAAGATCCCGTGCACGATCTTTACATTGATGAGGTTCTTCTGCTTGTCATAACTCACATCAGCCTTGCCTACCACTTCACTTCGGTAATGTACAAAGCCTGCTTCCACCAGCACATCGCATTTGAATTCGGCCTGCCCGTTCGTTTCCAGCTCTATCTTCGGATCGATGACGGTCCATTTATATGTGCCGGTGTAAAAAAGCACTTTATACTCTGCCGTATCGCTGATGTTGCCGATGGCCGCCAGCACTTTATTGATCACATCTTCATGCAGCACCACTTCAACATCATCCTGGGCAAAAGCAAAAACACTTTGCGTCAGCAAGAGCATGCAAAACAGGAATCGCGGCATGCCGCAAGTTAAAATAAAAAGGGACGCCATTTCAGCGTCCCCCCTTGCTAACCCATTCGCCCGAAACTATTTTTTCTTTTCAGCATCGGTATTTACGCTGTCCTTTTTGAAATCGAGCGAGAGCGAATTCACACAATAACGCATCCCGGTATCGGTAGGCCCGTCATCAAATATATGCCCGAGGTGTCCACCGCATTTGGCACACATGATCTCGGTGCGTACCATCCCAAATGACGTATCCGTTTTGGTGATGATCTTTCCGCCTTTGATCTCGCGATCGAAGCTGGGCCACCCGCAATGCGAATCGAATTTCATATCGGAAGTGAATA
>DATDFI010000213.1:0-12353 GCA_036522695.1 Bacteroidia bacterium
TACAAGCGTTTGAAAGGCTTCAACGTGCTGCACCCCATGGGTTACGATTCTTTCGGGTTACCGGCCGAACAATACGCGATCCAGACCGGTCAGCACCCCGCCATCACCACCGAAAAGAATATTGCGCGTTACCGGGAGCAGATGGATAAGATCGGCTTCTCGTTCGATTGGGAGCGTGAAGTGCGCACCTCCGATCCCTCGTATTATAAGTGGACGCAGTGGATCTTCATTCAGCTTTTTAACTCCTGGTATAACAATAAATGCGACAAGGCCGAAAAAATGGAAACACTCATTGCTGAATTTGAAAAGAACGGCAATGCAAATGTGAATGCGGTTTGCGATGAGGAGGTGAAAAATTTCTCAGCGGCCGACTGGAAAAATTTTTCGGAGAAGGAGCGTTCGGATATGCTGATGCATTACCGTTTGGCGTATTTGGGCGAGGCCATTGTGAACTGGTGCCCGCAATTAGGGACCGTGCTGGCAAATGAAGAGGTGAAGGATGGGGTGAGTGAACGAGGTGGTTATCCCGTGGAGCGGAGATCAATGCCGCAATGGAGCTTGCGTATTACCGCTTACGCGGAAAGATTATTGACAGGACTGGAAGATATTGATTGGAGTGAAGCGATAAAAGAGCAGCAGAGGAACTGGATCGGGCGCTCTTATGGCTGCAGCATCAGGTTCAAATCGTTGGGCGGGAAAAGCCCGGAACACGATATAGAGGTATTTACAACGCGGCCCGATACTTTGTTTGGCGTAAGCTATTTGACCCTTGCCCCGGAACATCCATTGGTTGAAAAGATCACTCCTCCCACTCACCGCGATGAAGTGAACGCCTACGTTGCTTATGCAAAGAACCGGAGTGAGCGCGAGCGCATGGCCGATGTAAAAAAAGTGACCGGTGTGTTCACGGGTCATTTTGTTATTCATCCTTTTACGAAGGAAAAAATACAGGTATGGATCGGGGATTATGTTTTGGCCGGTTATGGCACAGGCGCTGTGATGGCCGTGCCCGCGCACGATGAAAGGGATCACACATTTGCCAGGCATTTCGGCTTACCGCTGAAACAGGTGATCGAATTGCCGGAGGGATGGAACCTCGAAAAGGCGAGTTACGATGAAAAAAAGGGAAAGGTGATCAATAGTGATTTCCTGGATGGCCTTGAAGTAGAGAAGGCTATTGAAATATGCATTTCAAAGATCGAGGAAAATAATTTCGGTAAGGGGAAGGTGAACTATCGTTTGCGTGATGCGATCTTCGGAAGGCAGCGTTACTGGGGCGAGCCTATTCCCGTTTATTATGAGAACGGGATTCCAAAAACAATGGAGGAAAAAGATCTTCCATTGGAATTGCCGAAGATCGATAAGTTTTTACCCACTGAAACGGGTGAGCCGCCTTTGGCCCGCGCGCAGGATTGGAAGTATAAAGGAAAATACGAGTACGAAAAAACCACTATGCCCGGGTGGGCGGGCTCGAGCTGGTATTACCTGCGCTACATGGACCCGCATAACGATACTGCTTTTGCAGGGAAAGAGGCGCTGGAATACTGGAAAGATGTTGACCTGTACATTGGCGGGGCCGAGCATGCTACGGGGCATTTGCTGTATGTACGTTTCTGGACCAAATTTTTGAAAGACCTGGGTTATATTTCCATTGAGGAGCCTGCGCGGAAATTGATTAACCAGGGGATGATACAGGGGAGAAGTAATTTCGTTTACCGGGTTGCACCTTTATTTGTTTGGGGGGCTAACTCTCCTGAAGAAAAGGCTGTTCTTCCAGCAATCTTTGTTACAAAATCAATTCGGGATCAAATTGCTCACGGAGCTTTGGATGAAAAAATATCCAACGAAATCCATTCAACCGGTATATCTCTTTTCAAGAAGTTAAATCCTGGTAAAGAATTTTTAAAATTCGAAACCATAATACATTGTAATGATCTACATGTCGATGTTAGTTTAGTTAACAATGATATTTTGGACATCGATAAGTACAAAAAATGGTCTCAAGATATTGTTGAGCCTACTTTTTATAACGAACCTAGCGGTGAATATATCTGTGGGTGGGAAGTCGAAAAAATGTCGAAATCCAAATTCAATGTGGTTTCACCCGATGACATCTGCAATGAATACGGTGCCGACTGCCTGCGCCTTTACGAAATGTTCCTCGGTCCGCTGGAGCAAAGCAAGCCCTGGAACACGAATGGGATTACTGGCGTTTATAATTTTTTGAAGAAACTCTGGAAATTGTACGAGCCATTTACCTCTCCTTTGGAGAGGTCGAGTCCCGCAAATGCGGGACCGGGTGAGGCTGCTCCTTCCAAACAGGAATTAAAGATCTTGCACAAGACCATCAAAAAAGTGCAGGACGACATCGATCGTTTTTCATTCAACACTTCCGTAAGCAATTTCATGATCTGCGTGAATGAGCTCACCGATCTCAAGTGCAATAAGCGCGCTATTCTCGAACCGCTCACCATTGTGATCGCGCCTTATGCGCCTCACATCGCTGAAGAGCTGTGGGAAAAACTCGGTCATAAAGAAAGCATCACCTACGCGCAATGGCCCGCGCTCAAGGAGGAATACCTGGTGGAGAGTGCGTTCAATTACCCTGTTTCCTTCAATGGCAAAACACGCTTTTTCCACGAGTTCGATCTGTCGCTTTCCAAAGAGGATATTGAAAAGGAAGTGCTCGCGCTCGAGGACACCCGCAAATACCTCGAAGGAAAATCTCCCAAAAAGATCATCGTGGTGCCGGGCAGGATCGTAAACATTGTGGTGTGATTTTTTTTTTGCATATGATCTTATCGCTTGTTTCACTTACTGTCGGCTTTAGCCGACCGAAAAAAGGCCGCCTCTAACCGGGACGGCCTTTTATCATCCGGGTACATCTCAATGCCTCTTCACATTGAACCCGATCAGTAAGCTGATGCGCACACCGGAGTGAATGATCATGTCATGCGAAACATAGTTGTTGGTAGAAGGATCGATGGTATAGGTGGTGACCTTTTTTCCAACCGAAGGAAGTACAGCCAGGTGGACCGGGAAATTCACTCCGCCCGAATGGAATGAGGTTCCTATCGCGAAGATCATCCCCATGCCTGTGCGTGAAAGATTCGGGCCCATACCTAATTCCAGCCCGCGACCCATCCGAATGCCCATCATCAAAGAAGCGCTAGGTAAAAACATTCCTTGCTCCAATCCGCCAAGCATGGGAACAAATTCCATCCTTCCCGAAAGCCCGTTTGGTGTGTGAAACAATCTCGTCTCGAACTGGTAACCGAACTGCGTTATCATAGGGGTTTTTCCATCTGCCCTCATCTGGTCGGCAATATACCCGTCACCTACATAAGTGAATCCCACCCGCGGGCCATCGTACTTCGCCCGGTCGTCATACTCGGGAACATAATCTTTCTCGTCCTTATCCTGGTTGCTCCATACTTCCTTTTGCTGCCCTTCATACTCAATACTAAGTATGTCGCTGCGTTTCACGTCAAAGGCCGGGGCAGAAGGATCTTCGTTGAGCCTTATCTTCACTTTCTCCATGTTTATTTCGGTTATTTTACCTTTTATTATGGTTCCGTCTTTCATGTGGATCACATCTTGTGACCAGGCGGTTGCTGAAAGGATAAAGAGCGCTGCGATAATTGTAATGATGTTTTTCATGTTGTTTTGTTTTTTTGACCTTTTGGAATTATTCCTTCGGGTTTTGTTTATGCAGCAAAGGTGGACCATGAAGAAGGGACCCGGAAACTGCTTCCTGCTTACTGTTTTGCCGTTTAAATCGTTTATCACCAGTGGCCGCGGAGAACTATCTAAAGCGAACAGGGCTTTTTGCGTTTTATGCAACCCATCCGGAAGATTTTGAGCTTTCTACTTAGGATCGGGCAGCCCGGATGTGCTTTTTCTGAAAAAAAGAGGTCCTTTTCTTGTTTAAATGGGGATCAATACGCCTTTTCCGGAGTATACAGCAATATAAAAGCGGTGAAAACGTCTCTTGATTGGTATGAGATTTGAAGATGATTCCGTAAATTTGATATGATGTTGCGCTTGCCCAAAATAATGCTGCTTACAGCCTTCGCCTTCTTATGCTTTGAGGGCCAGGCTCCCACCACTCCAGTAAAAACGAGTGATGAAACCACTTTGCGTGTGATGCCGAACAAGGCTTTTAAACGCGGGGAGATCCTGAAATATCGCGTGCACTACGGCTGGATAGATGCCGGTGAAGCCATTATCCAGGTAACGGACGAGAACAAGCAGATAGATGGAAGAAGCACTTTCCACGTGATCGGCCTGGGTTATTCCAAAGGAAGTTTCGATTGGTTCTTCAAGGTGCGTGATAAATATGAGTCATATATTGATGAAGAAGCCATTCTTCCCTGGAAGTTCATCCGCACGGTGAACGAGGGTGGGTATACCATCAACCAGGATTACAAATTCAACCAGTATAAGAATACGGTGGAAGCGAACGGCACCAATTTCAATACACCCGATAATGTGCAGGACATGATCTCTTCCTTTTATTATGCACGTAACCTTGATTTCAGCAAGGCGAAAAAAGGGGACATCTTCACCATCACCAGTTTTGTGGATAAAGAAACGTTCGACCTTAAAATAAAATTCGTAGGCCGCGAGACCATCAAGACCGACCTTGGCAAGATCAAATGCATCAAGTTCCACCCCGTGGTTCAAAAAGGGCGCATCTTTAAATCCGAGGATGACCTGAACGTTTGGATCAGTGATGATAACAACCACATTCCCATCAAGGCCGATGCAAAGATCCTGGTGGGGGCTATTTCAATGGACCTTCTGCAGTATGTGAATACGGTCTCTCCATTGGTCTTCGAGAAATAGGTGCTGACAAATATCATTTCCCGGTGCGAAGGGTTTTCTCTAAATTCGCCCGGGATTTTTCTTTCCTGGTACTTCATACTTAATACTTTTTTCAAATGGAACTTAAGCCCGAGATCATTGAGCGCATAAAAAAGCTGGACGAGAAATACCAGGCCATGGGACAAAACCTGGTCTCCTATCTCGATGGGTTGTTGTATGCCGATTACCTTACTTACTGGGATTACATACACCTCGATACGTTGCTGAGCCTGCAAACACCCAAGACCAGCATTCCCGATGAAAAGATCTTTATCCTTTATCACCAGATCACCGAGTTGTATTTCAAATTGTGCATGCTCGAGTTCAGGCAGATCGCGGATAAGGAAGACATCAGCGCGGAATTTTTGGCGGAGCGTACAGGGCGCATCAACCGTTATTTCGAAGGGCTCATCACTTCTTTCGACATCATGGTGGATGGAATGGAGCCGGCCCAGTTTTTGAAATTCCGCATGTCGCTGTTGCCGGCCAGTGGTTTCCAGAGCGGGCAATACCGCATGATAGAGATCTGCGCTACGGATTTTGCGAGGCTTTTGCCCGATGATGCTACGAGGCAAAAATTCGCAGGTTACCCCACCGATTCGCAGATCGAGGAGATGTACAAATACATTTACTGGAAAACGGGAGCCACCGAATTATCGAGCGGAAAAAAAACATTGACGCTCGAACAGTTCGAGAAAAAATATTCGGGCGAGTTCCTTTCCTTGGCGAAGGAATTCAAAACGAAGAATCTTTTGGCGCGATACAGATCGCTGCCGGCCGGGGAGCAGAAAGAATCCCTGAAGAACGCCTTGCGCGAACTGGATGTGGCGGTGAATGTGAACTGGAAACTGGCGCATTATAAATCAGCAGTGCGTTACCTGCAAAAAGACCCGGAGGATATTGCCGCAACAGGCGGTACCAACTGGCAAAAATATCTCCCGCCCCGCTTCCAGAAGATCGTTTTTTATCCCGAGCTCTGGACCAAAGAGGAAACGGATGAATGGGGCAAGGCCTGGGTAAAGCGCGAGGTGTTCGGTAAAAAATAATTTTTTGTGCCGCGCTTTAATTTGTACCTTTTCTCTCCGAAAATCCCCTCAATGAAAAGGATACTTACACTTTCAGTTTTTTTCTTATCCAGCGCTGCTTTCTCCTATGCGCAACAGCAGTTTTGTTTTCAAAATCCTTCTATCGAGGGAACTCCCGGTCCCGGCATCGTTCCCGCGCCCTGGCAGGCCTGCTACGGCTCGCCCGACACACAGCCCGGCCAATGGGGCATCACGCAGCTTCCTTCCAACGGAAATTCATACGTGAGTTTTTTGCAATCCGGTTGGGCAGCTAATGGTTATACCGAAGGAATGACGCAACAGGTGATCCCCTGCCTCACAGCCGGCCAGTCTTATACGTTTACGGTTGACCTTGCGCACACCAATGTTTACAACACTGCATCACCTAACGGATGCTACAGCTCGCTCGCAGTTTACGGTGGAAATTCGCCCTGCGCGCAAAGCGAGATCCTCTGGCAGTCCGGTGCGTTTTATCAAACCAACTGGCAAACATTTACCGTTACGTTCACACCCAGCCAGAACTGGTGCTATCTTTCTTTCGCTCCGTATTACATCAGCACCTGTGGCAACACCGGCTTCGATTACATCAACGTGATGATGGACAACCTTTCCTGCATTCAGCCATCGGGTTTGGCGGGAGGAATAAATCCAACTTGTTTCGGAGCCTGCAACGGATCGGGTTATGCTAACCCGCTCGGTGGAACTCCGCCTTACACTTACCTGTGGCAGCCGGGGAATCTCACCACGCAAAATATTTCCAACCTCTGTGCAGGGTCGTACACGGTCACGGTGACCGATGCGAACAACCTTACATTCGCAGATACCATCACGCTTACGCAACCCCAGCAATTGCAATCCAATCCCCAGGCGGTGAATTCCACTTGCGCCACTGCATGTAATGGCCTTGCTTCAGTTACACCAAGTGGAGGAACTCCCCCGTACACTTTTGTGTGGCAACCGGGAGGCGCAACCACGCAATTCATACAAGGCATTTGTGCAGGAACGTATACTGTTACCACCACTGACCTGAACGGCTGCAGTAAGATCGATACGGTCACTATTACCGCTCCGCCACCTATCACGGTCACCGCATCAAATCCTGTAACGGTTTGCAATGGTCAGCCCACTACCTTAACGGTGAATGCAAGTGGGGGAAATCCTGCGTACACGTATGCATGGATCCCGGGTAACGGGACCAACAGTTCGTTTACGGTTTCGCCAACTACAACTACAACTTACACGGTGATCGTTACCGATGCGAACAATTGCAGCTCGCAACAAACCGTGCAGGTGAGCGTCTCAACGCTTACTTCGGTCAATGCAGGCAACGATGTGACCATTTGTGATTATGATTCGACACACCTTAATGCATTGGCTCAAACTCCCAATGGGGTTTCGTATTCCTGGTCGCCCGCAACAGGATTGAGTTGCAGCACTTGTGCCAATCCCTGGGCCTCCCCGAATATGACCACCACTTATACCGTGACCGCTTCAAACGGAAATTGTTCGTATACGGATTCTATCACGGTGAATGTGGCGAGTGTGCAGGCGGCCTTCACTGCCAATCCTCCATCGGGTGGGGTTCCGCTTAATGTTGTATTCACGAATACCAGTGTAAACGGGGTAACTTATCAATGGAGTTTTGGTGACGGATCGCCCATCGATCAGAGTGCGAATCCCAATCACACCTACGCAAATTCAGGAACGTATACCGTTATACTGATCACCACCAATGCGAATGGATGTGTGGATACCACTTCGTTCACCATTATTGTTGATATGCCATACTCGCTCATTATTCCTAATGTGTTTACCCCGAACAACGATGGTGTGAACGATGCCTTCCTCCCGAAATTCACAGGCGTTTCGGAACTCACCTGCAATATTTACAACCGCTGGGGCGAGATAATCTATACCTGGAATACATTGAATGGAATGTGGAACGGGATCACCAGGAACGGTGGTGCTGCGCCTGATGGAACGTATTATTACGTGATGATCCTTAAAGCAATGGATGGCACTACCCACCAGGAAAAAGGTTACGTGGAATTGCTGAGGGACAAATAATGGGCAATGCACAGAGCATAAAAGCGTTTTGGGATTGGTTTCAGAAGAACCACCATCAATATCTTTTCGTGAACCAGGTGGACGCGCAGGAGAAGGACAGGCTGCTCGGTGAATTCGTTCGGCAGCTTCACCGGCATCACGAGCATTTATTTCCGCTGATCGGGGGCCACCCGGATGCAAAAAAAACCGAGCTCATCATTTCAGCTGAAGGCATCAAGGAGTATTTCCCGGCTGTGGAGGAATTGATAGCGGCTGCTCCTGGAATGGAGGATTGGGAGTTCATCGCATTCAAACCGCCAATGGGAACGGGATTCAGCATCCAGTATGGCGGAAAGGATTTCGATCCTGAAAAGATAATTTTCATCCCGCTTAGGAACGACCAGTATCCCGGCAGCGTAGGCATTCACATTTGCTATCCCGACTACCAGGATACCGAGCGTAATATTTTTATGGGCGGCACGTATTTGATACTGGATACTATCCTTGGTGAGCGCTCCACTACACTGGATATCGATTACCTGGATGTGGTGAAAACTCCGCCCGATGTAACAAAGTACGGATACAGGCAGCTGAGTAAGTTGAGGGAATATATTGATCAGAAGAAAAACAGGAAATAAAAAAACATCGCTTGTCTTTTGGGCCAGGCGATGTTTTATTTCAGTTGCGTCAAGAAGGACAGACTGATGCTTGATCAGGCAGAACATCTCGATCGCATTTCAAACTTATGTCCAGGAAAAGCTCCCGGCCTGGTTTATTCGGTCAAAGCCGGGTTTCAATAGCCGGGAGTGGGAAAATAATTCTTAAAAATAAATGAAGAAGATCCTTTTTTTAGCTGGCTGCTGTTTTTCCCTTGCCGGGATTTCATTTTCTCAAACTACCGTTTCCGATTGGTTCAGCGGCAAAAAGTATTACTCTATCGATGATGATGTGGTGAGCGAGTGGTTCAGCGGGAAAAAGTTGTATCAAATTCGTGATGGAGTGATCAGCGACTGGTTCAGTAATAAGAGCTTGTACGAGGTGAAGGACCATATCCTGAGCGATTATTTCAGCGGTAAAAAATTATTCGAGCTGAAAGATGGCACCATTACCGATTGGTGGCAAGGTAAGAACCTGTACGATTATAAGGATGGGGTGGTGAGTGACTGGTTCAGCGGAAAAAAAATAGTGCAGGTGCAGGGAGATATTTCGGAGGAGGAATTGTTTGCCGTACTCATCGACCAGGGATTACTCATCGTTCCTAAATAAAAGAATATGGAAGAAAAAGATCAACGCCTGTGGCGCATGGCAAAAAAACGTGCCGCGTTCAAAAGGCATCTCGCTACGTACATCATCATCAATGGTTTTTTATGGGCGCTGTGGTACATTTCCGGTGACCGGGATGAAATGCGCCATGAGCGTTTTCCCTGGCCTGCCTGGTGCAGCCTGGGCTGGGGCGTGGGCCTGGCCTTCGATTTCATAAGCACGTATATGGGAGGCGGAAAGTACTCATTAGCGGAACGTGAGTACGAAAAGCTGCTGAAGAAAAAGAACAACGGGATGTGATCATTCCCCTGTTAAAACAGGCGCACAGTTTTTTATTTCAAAGATCTTATAGGAGTCCTTCACTTCGCTTCCGCTGAAAATTAACTTCAGCAGCATTCCTTTTTTTGCTTCCTCGCGCGTGGGATCGAAAACAAAATTACCGAGGCTGTAATAAATAGGTTTCCCTTTATAATATTCGTGCGATTGGATCACGTGCGGGTGATGTCCCACCACTGCATCGGCACCGGCATCAATGAATTGGCGCGCGCTGGTTCGCTGGTCCTTGTCGGGTTCCGGCTGGTATTCAACTCCCCAATGTAATATCACCACGATTTTATCACCGGGATAGGTGTTATGATATTTTTTTATCTCCTCGCTCAACTCCCCCGCACTAAGCTGGCACACGCCCACCGAGTCCGCAAAATATTCCCAGTTCTCCAGGCGTACCAGCACGCTCGAAAAAATCGCCACACGAAGATCATTTTTTTCGATGATCACGGGAAGCGATGCCTGTTTTTGATCCGCCCCGTACCCTAATGGTACGAGGTCGTTCTTCAATAGATTTTTATAAGTGCCGGTTATCCCTGCCCGGCCCTGGTCGTACGTATGGTTATTGGCCATGCACAAGTGTGTGAGCCCGGCCTTTTTGAGCGCGGGAAGCCATTCCGGCTCACCTCTGAAAACAAAACGTTTGTAAACAGGACTTTCGACCTTCGTTACAGGACATTCGAGATTGGCGATGGAAAAATCTGCGCTTTTAAATTCGGGAGAAATGCTTTCGAAGAGTGCATCGGCACCCTTCCTGTCGATCTGCTCCCGCACACCACGGTCGAGTAAAAGATCGCCCGTAAAACATATTTCAAGTTTTTCCGAAGGATGATGGCAGGAGAATAAGAACAGCGCTGCTAAAAAAGATCCGAAAATATTTTTCATCAGGCGATCCCTAACATCCCGAGCTGTACGAGATCTTTTCATCTGCGGCCGGAACTTTTCCATTCTGGTAAATGATGTCCTGCATCCATTCCGGGATGGGTGGCACCTCGTGATCTTCGAGTTTCTTCTGCCATTCTTCATCTGTAAGGCGCGTTCCAACCTTCTCCACAAATTCATAATAACTGAAGGTGGCGCCTTTGGCGAGGTAGAGGTAACCGTCCACTTCTATCACCACGTAAATATCATTCACCTTACCCACCCCTTCGTGCAGTACACCGCTTTTATTATCGCCTAAAATATTGCGTGTGTAAACATCGGCCACCACCGAAATGGATTTATCAGGACCCTGCACGTTTTCCCAGGTCTGGAAAGATTTATCGGGGTCGATGATGGAAAGTGTAATGTATTCAATGGTCGCGCCCATTACCTCGATAGCATCGTACTCCTGCCTCGAAAGTTTTTGATGCTTCAATTCTTTTTGTGAAGCGGTGAGCAGGAACTGGCAATTTGTTTTCAGGCGCTCGCTCTTTTCTTTGAGGTCGTCTGTTAAAAGATCGTTCTTCTTCATCAGGTTCTCTGTAAGATCCATCAGCTCCATCATGTTGTTCCAGAATCTCACATTCGGTTCAACATAACCGATAGTGTAGGGTGGGGGAGGGCCGCCCGAGCCGCACTCGGCCGCATTGGGCTGCTCGCCATACAATATCGCATCGTGTTTCAATTCCGACCATGAAGCCAGCGCGGTGTTGAGATTTTTCCTGTCCCACATTTGGGTTTGCATGAACACGGGATAAGAAGTATCGGGCTGCTGCATCACGTTCAAACTTTGCAGCCATTTATTGTAAACGGTCTTGTCCCAATTGTTGTAAGTTGAGAACTCCTGCCTGAGTTTGTTCATGTTTTCCTGGTAATCCTTCCAGTTGTCCTGCTCCTTGTAAACATGGTACAGGAGGTCTTCGGCCGAAGAGGCACCCATCACCGCCAGCACATCGAGGCCCTTAGGAAAGGGACGGTTCGAGTTGGGAGTAAGGTCAACGAGTTCCTGCAGCACTTTGTTGTCCGGTAAATAGCGCTGGGGCATAAAATTCACTTTGTCCTGGCAGCTTTCTTCGAGTTTATTTTTGATGTGGTTTTTACTCTTCACCACCTGCGCGAGATAATTGCTGAGCTTTGACTGGTTGGCGGAATTAAGCAGGTCGGCTGCCGATGAAATGGTATTCTTGTGAATGAAGTCGATGATGTCCGTCACCGAAATATTATCCGGTTCACCCATCAAAAAACAAATGGGTTCGTAAACCGAATTGTAAAGCTGCATCAGGGTTTTTCCTGAAGATGTTTTTCCCGAGCTGAGAAGCCATGCCGTAAGCGAAATACGCTCGAGCTGTTTGGGGTTCTCCCTGCAATAAACAGCCGTTTGCAGCCACATCATCGCCTTGAAATATTTTTTGAGTTTTTCAGAACGGGTGTAATGCCCGCGCGGCCTGAACAAACTGTAGCTGAAATTCTGGTTCGTATATTCCATGTATTCCGATGTGTTATCCTGCTCATCCTTTATCTTTTTCATCTCATCGGAATAAAATGTTTTGTTCTTTGCAAGTACCGGCCCGCCCGGGCCATCCAGTATGTCGTGCGGGATGGCATAGAACACTTCGTTGCGCTCGGCTGTTTCTTTCACTTTTGCATCACCGGTAGCCGCTATTTTCAATGAGGCACTCTGCAATCCTTCGGTGAGATCGATGAGGGCGGGAATGAATTTTTGTTCCTCCAGCGAGCGCAGCAGGTACGAAAAGTACATGTGGTACATCTGCAAAAATGCATCGGTGGTGATGAAGTTGGGGACCTGGTGATAATCGTTCTCCTCGTATACGTGGAGAACGATTATCACCAGGTCCCCAACTTCAT
>DATDFI010000214.1:0-3917 GCA_036522695.1 Bacteroidia bacterium
ATCCGGCCCACATTGGAAGGATGAAACCCATCCACGTCCTTAACGGGATCTATAGCTTCCGTTACTTTCCGCTCCGAAATATGCGCTGGCAAAGGAAGCTGAACGATGAACCCATCGATGTTCTCATCCCTGTTCAATTCATTTATCTTATCCAGCAATTCTTTTTCACTCACACTCGCAGCTAAGCGAACAAGTGTTGAATTGAAACCTACTTTTTCGCAGGCCTTTACCTTGCCGCCCACGTAAGTCTCACTTGCCCCATCATTTCCCACAAGCACCGCGGCCAGGTGAGGCACCCGCATTCCGGCTGCTTTCATCTTACTCACTTGTTCTGCGATCTCCTGCTGTATCTCTTCCGATATTTTTTTTCCGTCAATAACGGTCATGCCTTCTTTTTTTGAGAAGCCGAAAGTACGAATTCGTTGCGAGGCAATAAAAAACCCCTCCGCGTTAACGGAAGGGCTTACCGTACATCACAATAAAGATCACTTCTTCTTTTTCTGGTCAGGTGATTTCCTGATGAGTTTTTCCTTGAAGTCGAACAACTCTTTGGGTTCCACTTCAAGTGCGCGGGCAATGGCGAACAGGGTGCTGATGGAAGGGTTCAAAACGCCTCGCTCGATGCGCCCGACCTGGCTTACCGCAATACCCGCAAGGTGCGCCAGTTCTTCCTGGCTCATCTTTCTTTCTTTGCGCACCTGCCGGAGCCTGCTACCGAAAGCAAGTATGATGAGGGGTTCTCGTAAATAAGCCATAGGGCGGCAAAATTTGTGCTTTTAAATCGTTTGTAACAGAGCAAATATGCTTTTCGGGTGAAAAACCTGCCTGACAAAAAGCATATTTGCTTTTAAAAGCATGTTTATTCGGTGGTATAGCATAGTAAATGTAATTCTTTACTTCACAGGAAAAAAATCCACTCTGCGAAAGCACTGTAAAACCTGACCAACGCGCATTTTCACTCTTTTTTACATTGTCTTTTATGACCACAATGCAAAAAAAATCCCGCAACACCGTGCGGGATCCCAGGAGCATATCATTGTAAACTCACCGCTTCGGCATATTACGCATCATTTTCGCCATCTGGTCTTTATTACTCATCATCTTCATCATCTTTCGTGTATCTTCAAATTGCTTGATGAGTTTATTTACTTCAGGCACCGATGTGCCGGCTCCCTTTGCAATGCGCTGTTTGCGGCTCCCATTGATGATATCGGGGTTTTCTCTTTCTTTCGGTGTCATCGAATAAATGATCGCTTCGATTCCCTTGAATGCATCATCATTGATGTCCACATCTTTGAGCGCTTTTCCAACACCGGGTATCATGCTTACCAGCTCTTTCATATTCCCCATCTTTTTGATCTGCTGCAATTGCGCCAAAAAATCAGTGAATGAGAATTGATTCTTCGCGATCTTCTTCTGCAGTTTTTTGGCTTCCTCTTCGTTGAATTGCTCCTGCGCGCGTTCCACCAGCGTAACCACGTCACCCATTCCTAAAATGCGATCGGCCATGCGATCGGGGTGGAACACATCTATCGCTTCCATTTTTTCGCCCGTACCGATGAACTTGATGGGCTTGTTCACCACGCTCTTGATCGAAAGCGCAGCACCGCCCCGTGTATCACCGTCAAGCTTGGTGAGCACCACTCCATCGAAATCCAGGCGATCATTAAATGCCTTCGCTGTGTTCACTGCATCCTGTCCTGTCATCGCATCCACCACGAAAAGTATCTCATCAGGGCTCACTGCTTTTTTCACTGCAGCGATCTCGTTCATCATCTGCTCGTCAACCGCCAGGCGCCCCGCTGTATCGATGATCACCACCGAATGGCCGTTCTCACGCGCATGCTGTATGCCTTTTTTAGCAATGCTCACCGCATCTTTATTCTCGCGGTCAGAGTACACCGAAACCCCGACCTGCTCGCCCAGCACATGCAATTGGTCAATAGCTGCCGGGCGGTAAATATCGCAGGCCACCAGCAGCGGGTTCTTTCCTTTTTTATTCTTTAAAAAATTGGCCAGCTTGCCCGAGAAAGTGGTTTTACCCGAACCCTGCAAGCCGCTCATCAGGATCACGGTCGGGTTTCCACCGAGTTTGATCTCGGCCGTGGAGCCGCCCATGAGCCCGGTAAGTTCATCGTGCGTGATCTTGGTGAGCAATTGCCCGGGCGAAATGCTGGTGAGCACCTGCTGGCCCATCGCTTTTTCCTTCACATTATCCGTAAAGGTTTTTGCCACTTTGTAATTCACGTCAGCATCCAGCAGTGCTTTGCGGATCTCCTTGAGCGTTTCGCTCACGTTCACCTCGGTGATCTTGCCCTGGCCTTTCAGGATCTTGAAGGCCCGTTCTATTTTATCACTTAAATTCTCAAACATGTTGACCGTTTTTTTTGTGGTATCACAATTTGTGACGCCCTGATTTTAAGAGGAACAAATGTAGTGTTTTTATACTGTGCGGGAGCGGGCGGCTCACGCCTGCCGGCAGGCAGGTTCCCTTCGCGAGGGGCGGTATTCCCGCTCGCAGGGCACACTACGGGGCAGTGTGTCGGCCATCGGGACTGCTAAGGAAAGTCAGCATTCCATGGCACCCGGATTCCGGTTTTAAATCACTAAGTTTGATCTAAACACTTTTCCGAATGAAGATCTGCCTGCTCATTTCTCTTTTCTTCCTTTCTTCCTGCATCATCGTGAATAATTCGCGCGGGCAAAGTAGTACCTGTGAAGTGCATCACCAACCTATGCATCGCTGCATCGTGGGGACAAATTTCGGGCTGCGGGCTTACGGACCATCGGAGATATATCCCAACGCAAAAGAAAAACAGAATATGGGATGCGTAGTTCAGCCCTGGCCCATTTACCGCCTTGCAATTATGTACCACTGCCCGGTTTGTGACAGTCTCAAAAAAAGCGAAACAAAAAAGTGAGTGTATCGTTACTATTCTTCCAATTCCGGTTTTGGTCTTATATTTGTTAACGTTTGCCGTGTATCAAACCTTTTTTATCTAACGCGCGTCAAAGCTCAAACACAAAACACGAATGAAAAAGATCATTACCCTCTTTTTATTTTTTTCATTTTCTATTTGCTCTATCTCTCAACGCCTGCCCGACCTTAATGGCATGCGTGCCGCCTACCCGCTTCAACCGCTCGTGACCCTCGACAGCACCAACCTTCCTATCGTTGGCGTGTACACCAATTTCCAATCCATCCCCAACGAACCGAAAATAAATGCCATCATGGGCATCATCAATCACGGGTACAATAACATCAACCACGTGAACGATTCGGTAAATGATTTCCTGGGCAACATCGGTATTGAAAAGCGCGGATCCGTTTCCCAGCTCTGGCCACAGCCCAGCTACAGCCTTGAAACGCGTGATTCGCTCGACAGCACGATGAATATTTCTTTGCTCGGTATGCCTAAGGAGCACGATTGGATACTGTACGGCCCTTACGATGATCATACGCTAATGCGAAACGTGCTCACCTACAAGATCAGCCGGCAAATGGGTCACTGGGCACCGCGCACGCGCTTTTGCGAACTCATGCTCAACCAGCTTTGGTGGCAATACGAAGGCGTTTACGTGATGATGGAAAAAATAAAACGCGATAATAACCGCGTGGATATCTCCAAACTCGACAGCGATGATAATGCGGGCGATTCGCTTACGGGCGGTTACATTGTTGCCGTTGACAAAAATATTTGGGCGCCCGACAGCGGCTTCACCACCAGCAACGCTCCCAATCTTTTCATCACGTATAAATATCCCAGCGGGGAAAGCATCACCACGCAGCAAAAGAATTACATTAAAAGTTATGTAGATAGTTTTGAAACGGCACTGCTCTCCCCCAACTTCCAGGACCTGCAGAACGGCTGGAGAAAATATGCCGAGCCCAATTCCTTCATCGATTTTTTTATCAT
>DATDFI010000215.1:0-4769 GCA_036522695.1 Bacteroidia bacterium
GTAGTAATAAATGAAAGTGGGGACCAGGGAAAAGATGACCAGCGTGATCCCTGCAAAATACTTGGCAAGAATGATCTGGAGGTCGGTGAGCGGGCGGGTCAGCAACAGCTCAATGGTACCCGATCTTTTTTCGTCAGAGAAGGAACGCATGGTGATGGCCGGGATAAGGAATAAAAACACCCAGGGGCCGATGGCGAAAAGCGGATCGATGCTCGCAAAGCCGTTCTCCAGGACGTTGGAATCCATCTGGAGCACCCACATAAATAGACCGAGAAGGAGGAGGAATACGCAGATGACGATATACCCGATGAGGGAGCTTAAAAAGGTGCGTATTTCTTTTTTGAGAAGTGTGAACATAATCCCGGTCGCCTTTCCGTTTTTTTATTTCGTGCTTCGTTCGTGTTTTACAGAACGATCAAAATTCGTTGGCGGGATGTTGCAATGATCTCAAAATTACGGTTTTTTGCCGCGGAGGTTCTTTCATTTTCATAAATTTGTCGCCTTTCCATTGTTAATAAATGTTAAGACTAATGCGGGGCCCATTCGGCAAATTCAGTAAAGGAGCGGCCTCCCAATAAGATCAAAAAATAAATGAACCGGGGTTCGATAAGAGACAGCAAAAGCCTGCGGGTTCCATTCGACCATAGAAATCCAATAAATAGCTTCAGATGAAAGTTTTAAAATTCGGTGGAACATCGGTGGGCTCGGCCGGGCGCATGCACAAGCTGGTCTCCATCATTGATGATGGTAAGGCAAAGATCGTGGTGTTATCCGCCATGAGCGGCACCACCAACAGCCTTGTGGAAATTGCGAATGCGCTTTATGCCAAAGAGAATGAGAAGGCGAAGGCGCTGATCGATGCGCTGGAAGCGAAGTACAAGCAGGTGATAAAGGAATTGTATAAAAAGGACGGTTCCCTGAAGAAAGGCGAGGAGTTGATCCGGTTTCATTTCGATCACTTGCGTTCGTTCACGCTGGATATGTTCACCGCCAACGAGGAGAAAGCTATTCTTGCGCAGGGCGAATTGCTGTCAACCGCCATGTTCCATTATTACCTCGAGGAGACCGGGAAGGATTCGGTGTTGTTGCCTGCGTTGAATTTCATGCGCATTGATGAAAATGACGAACCCGACCTCGCTTACATTGAAAAGCACATCAATGAAGAGCTCGGAAAGAACAAAGGACATTACCTTTACATCACGCAGGGTTACATCTGCCGCAACTCATTCGGGGAGATCGACAACCTGAAGCGCGGTGGCAGCGATTATACGGCAACCCTTATCGGTGCTGCGATAAGATCGGAGGAGATACAGATATGGACGGACATTGACGGCATGCATAACAATGACCCGCGCGTGGTGGAAAAGACCTACCCGGTAACCGAGCTTTCATTTGATGAAGCGGCCGAGCTGGCGTATTTCGGTGCAAAGATCCTTCACCCGACCTGCGTGCTGCCCGCCCAGAAAAGAAAAGTGCCGGTGCGGCTGCTGAACACGATGGAGCCCTCTGCGAAAGGCACCCTCATTACCGATTCGGTGAGTGGGGACCGCATTACAGCCGTTGCCGCCAAGGACGGGATCACCGCGATCAAGATCAAATCGGGGCGAATGCTCCTGGCCTACGGTTTTTTGCGCTCGGTGTTCGAAGTATTTGAGCGGTACAAAACACCCATCGATATGATCACCACATCGGAGGTTGCTGTTTCGTTAACGATCGACCATACGAAGAACCTGGATGCTATTGTGAAGGAGTTGGGCGAGTTCGGTGTGGTGGAAGTGGATACAGACCTTACCATTGTTTGTATAGTGGGGAATTTCAAGGCGGAGAAGCAGGGATATGCGCGCAGGATATTCGATTCGCTGAAGGATATCCCTATTCGGATGATCTCTTACGGGGGAAGTGAGAACAATGTATCCATATTAGTGAAGACCGTATTGAAAAAGGATACGCTGGTGGCCTTGAATCAAGGGTTGTTTTAACTGTTGCCGGTTGTTTGTTATTCGTTTTAATTCATCTCTTAGATTTAGCGCAGAATAATGTTCAAAACAGAAACCATACAGCAATTCCGATCGCAGGCCACCCCATTTTATTACTACGACCTGGAGATCCTGAAACGCACACTTGATGCGCTCAATAAAGAAACGAAGCGCTACAACTTTATTGTGCATTATGCACTAAAGGCGAATGCGAATGATAAACTGCTCGGCATTATCCGCGATGCAGGCCTGGGAGCGGATTGTGTGAGCGGCAACGAAGTGAAGAAAGCGGTGGAAAATAATTTTTCGAATAACAAGATCGTTTTTGCGGGGGTGGGCAAGAGTGATGAAGAGATCACTTATGCTCTTCAAAAGGACATATTCTGTTTCAATTGTGAAAGCACACAGGAAATGGAGGTGATCGATGAGCTTGCCGGAAAATTAAAAAAGACCGCACGCATAGCATTGCGCATCAACCCCAATGTGAATGCGAATACACACAAATACATCACCACCGGGCTGGAAGAAAATAAATTCGGGATCAACATCTGGGAACTGGAGAACGTGGTGAAAAAGCTGGAGCGCCTTAAGAACCTTCAATTGATCGGCCTGCATTTCCACATCGGTTCGCAGATCACCGACCTGGCGGCCTTTCGCTCGCTTTGTTTGCGGGTGAACGAGCTGCAGGAATGGTTCGTGAGTCATAAAATAAAGCTGCAGCACATCAATGTGGGTGGCGGGCTTGGCGTGGATTACCATGAGCCGGATAAAAATTCCATTCCCGATTTCGCTGCATTCTTCGGCATATTCAATGAATTTTTAGAGCGAAGGCCGGGGCAGGAGGTCCATTTTGAGCTGGGCCGCGCGGTGGTGGCACAATGCGGGAGCCTTATTTCGAAAGTGCTTTACATCAAAAATGGGGTGAATACAAATTTCGTGATACTGGATGCGGGGATGACGGAGCTGATACGTCCAGCGCTTTATCAATCTTATCATAAGATAGAGAACATTTCGCCCGCTTCAAAGAATATTTTGCGTTACGATGTGGTTGGCCCCATTTGCGAGAGCTCGGATTGCTTCGGGAAGGCTATTGACCTGCCGGAGACAAAACGGGGGGACCTGGTTGCCATTCGCACCACAGGCGCTTACGGTGAAGTGATGGCTTCGCAATATAATTTGAGGGATAGAGTGAGGGCGATCTACTCTTTGTGAGCTTCAAAAATTTTCCCGGATGTACTTTTTAGCCTCTGCCTGGGTGAGCGCTGAGAAATTCCTGTACCGGTAATGAACATCAATGATCTCTTCGATGGCCTTTGCCACCAGATACTTGTTCTCCCATTTTTTTAAATCAGCGATCACCGTGGCAAGACATCCTTTCTTGTAAGCGATCTGTCCGAGCACATGCACCAGCGTGTTACGCACGCGCGCGGTAGGATCGGATTGAAGTTCTTTTAACAGCGGCAGTATATCCTGTGGATGAGTGCGGCCGCGCAGCTCGATGCCGTGACAGATCTCTCTCCGTATTTCCTTGTCAGGATGATGCAGGTATTTTTTCGCCCATCGCAGCAGTGGCGCAGGGTTTTTTTGCCCTATTTTTTTCATGGAGCCGATCACGGCATTGCGAACGGAGTGATGTTCATCGAATAAGCTTTTATCAAAGAACCCCGCAACCGTTTCAAATTCTTTCATGCCGATCTCACCCGCTGCATTCACCACCGTTTGACGGATCTTGAAATCTTTTTCGTTCAGCAATTCCTGCAAAGTGTGAATGATGTTTTTCCTGCGCGCGGGAAGCGAGAGATAGATCCGGCCAACAGAAAGATAGGCGCTCTTGCGTATGTAGGTGTCTTCATCTGAAAAGCGGGAAAGCAGTTTCGTTTTGCGGTCTCTTTCAAGATCGGCTTTCAATTCATGGTGGATCTTCTCGACCAGTTTTGCGCGTTCGGGCTTGCTGAGATCGTAAAAGGCCATTAATGTTATCGAAGATGTTGTTTCGAGAACGGCATCCAGAACAGGATGAGGAAGGAGAGTGCAGGCAGGAAAAAAACCATGGAGAGCATGATGGCAAGGCCTGAGAGTTCATGTACTTCCGAGGAAATGTGAAAAGTGGTGTAAAGCGTGAGGAACAGGTACCCGACCTGGCCGGCCGTATAAATATAAAGTCCGTTCATCCTTCTCGCGATCATTAGCGCTGCCCCGGTCATCGTGAGCAGGTTCATTGCTATAAAACCCCAGGTGCGCCAATCTTCATTATGTGAAATGGCAATGGAAAGAGAAGCGTAGATCCAGGAGCGGAATAAACCGAAAATGGATCCTACCAGTGAAAGGATGCAAAGGGTGGTAAGTCCCGCGGGATCGCTTTTTTGCATGGCGCTGCTTTCGACCGGCTGAAGGTCCGCGCCACAGGCCGAACAGAACCGGGAAGCAGGCTCTAAAGCAGTACCGCAGTGTGGACAATAATTCATGGTGAACGAATGTACAATTATTTCAAAATATATTTCCGGTTCACTGCATCCCAGGAAATCAAAATGCCATAGGCGCTGAGGGTCTCTTTTGTTTTTTGAAACAGTGCGCCCGCTTCTCCCAGGTCGACCACTCCCTCAACCGGGTGCTCGTGATCACCGCCTGCACTTGCGTATTCGTTCAATTGATCCACCAGTTTTTGCGGTGAGTAAGGGACAAGCACGTATTTGCCTTCCTCCCATTTTACAGGTACGGACAAGTTGTCGAGTTCGCGATGGTATTCCCCAAAGTCATTTTGCGCGCTGTAGTTCCTCTCTTTTTTTACCGGGT
>DATDFI010000216.1:0-5300 GCA_036522695.1 Bacteroidia bacterium
GTACGATTATACCCTGCACCTGCTGGGTCATTTAAAAAGCAAAGGTTTTTCGATTTTAAAGAAGGAAGATGGGTTAATGGAGTTGAAGTAGTGAGTTTGGATTTATGAAGCATGTTTTTGCGTTAGCGATTGTAGCGAAAATCCTTTGCCGCTTCCAGCGCACCGGCAGATCCTTCATTTCGCCCGGCCCGCGATTTCCAACGCAGCTCATTCAGGATGACACCGCGGCAAAGATTGAAGCGAAAAGCGCGACCCCGCACGAAAGATCTGATCCAGGGAAAATGCTTTTTGCGGGGGAACGCCCACCCTTGAACTATAAACTCTAAACTATAAACTCTTCAGTTTTTCCTTCGCTTGCTCTTTGTAGAATCCATTCGCGCTCACGATCTCGCTGAACAACTTGCGTGCATTGTCCGCATCGCGCTTTTTTAAGTAGGTGAGGGCCTTGTACCACTTGGCCTCTTCGTAAAAGGAGCCGTTGCTGCTGCTCATCACGCGCGTAAAATAATCCAGGGCTTTCTCCGAATTGCCGGAGTTGAAATAACAAACCCCACCGTAAAACAAGGCATTCACATCATCGCTGTTGTGACTCACCAGCACGTTAAAAAGTTTGAGGGCATTCTCATATTCCTGGGTATTGAATTTTACCAGCGCACTGTGCAGTACCTGGGCGGTGGTGGTCACTTCCCACTCCTGCAGCTTGTACACTCCACTGCCGTTATCACGTTCCTTATCATTTTCATAAATGGGATCGGTGTTGTGACCGATGGGTTTTAAATTCTGCAGGTTCACGAAATAATATTTGTCGTAGTCGGTCACCTTCAGGTCGAGAATAAAAGTATCGGTTTGCAAAATGAGTACCGGCACTCTTGTGCTGTTCTCATCCAATGAATTTTTTTTATCCGAAACAATAATGTCCAGGCTTTTCATCTCCAGCATTTCCATGGTAAAGGCCTCGTTGGGATGGATCTCTTCCACCTTTACATGCGGCACATCGGGACTTTTAGCGGTGATGAGTTCTTTTACTTCGGGATTTTTATTGTCGAGCACGATGGTATTCTTCGGGGGTTCGCCCGAGGTAAAAATATCCTGTTGTTTTACGGGCGGGTTATGATCCGCCAGCGGTTTTTGTTTGGGTTGAAATGCATTGTAAAGGAAATAGGCGGAAACCGACATCACTACTACGGCCGCAACGCTGAACCAGGCTTTAGGCGTGAATATGGGCGCAGCCTTTGCACCGGTGAGCAGGTCCACACGGTTGTTCACATCGGAAACATCAGCCACGGTAACAGCAGCCACCGCAAAGCCCGAAAGCGCCTGGGAGCAGAGTTCGCAGTCGAGCAGGTGGTCCTCCACCGTATGTTTTTCTTTAGGTGAAAGTTTGTCCTCGTGGTACAGCTTCAGCTGCTCCAGCGAAAGACATTTACTGTCAACAAACACATTGTTGGGGGATGGGTTCATTGTTCTTTCCGGAGCACTACCTCCGGCCGGGTTAAAATGTTCTTCAAATTACGCTTTCCATTCTGCAGGAAGCTCTTTACTTCTTTAAGCGAATAACCGGTGGCAGCCGATATATCCTGGTAACTGCGTTCCTGCAGGTAAAAAAGTTCCACACAAATGCGCTGCTCCTCGCTCAGTTGTTTTATCGCCTCTTCCAGTTGTTGGAGTTGCAGCTCTTTGTCGTCATGACGCAGGGGAGTCTCCATTTCCACAAAGGTTTCCACCCCCCTTTCATAGTCGTCCTGCCGGCTTTCTTCCGTTTTGCGTTTGCGAAGGGCCGATATGCAGTAGTTACGCGATACAAAGCACAGCCAAACGCGAAAGTTCTCTACCTCGCGTTTACGCAGTTCATCAAACAGTTTTTCGAATATCTGTACCAGGGCATCCTTGGCATCGTCCTTGTCCTTGAAGTAGTTGATGCACAGGCCCAGTACAAGGTGGGAGTAGCGCTTAAAAAGCTCGCCAACATACAGTTTATCCAGCGTGTTTTTATACCTCGCAACAAGTTCGAGGTCGGTCAAAAGACTAAGGTTCTCACGCTGGGCCGGGCTCATCCCGCAAACTTTAATTTATAGACGTAAATATAACCCATATTCCACACTCAGTTCAGAGTTTACAGTCTCGAGTTTCGAGCGGGGATGCAATGGACCTTTTGGGAAGAACTTGAGACTGCAGACCCGTGACTGTAAACTTTTATGGAATCCCCGAACCCACTGCGTCCTACTTTCAAAACCCGGTCAACGGGAAGGTTTCATCCCCAATGAAACACATAAAAAAACAAGCGTATGAAAACAATGATTTTTACAAAAAAGCTGGCCGCTGGCTTCTGCCTCCTGGCTTTAATGATCTTCGGTTTTGGCATTAATAACGCGAAAGCTTCTGAGAATGGGGAGATAAAAGTGGAGGTTTTTGAAGAGGATGGAACTCCTGCTGTACAGGCCGTGGTGACTTTACTGAGTGGCGATCAAATAATAGCGAAAAAAGGCCCGGACGAAAATGGGGTGGCTTTTTTTAAAGAAGTCGTTCCCGGTAAGTACGATATAAAAGTAGTATTGGAAGGCAGCGTTCCCCAACTTCTTACAGGGGTTGAAGTAAGCCCCGGTAAAACCGCTTACAAAACATTCAAGCTTAAGCTTGACCTTAACCTGATAAAGGGCGTGGTGGAAATAAGACCGGATAAGAAATCAATGACTCAAGAGACCATGTCATCAGGGCAGGATATTCCCATCGACCAGATCCAGCACATCGCTGCTCCCAAAAGCAGCATCATAAGCATTATTGTTGCCGTTACGCCAAGTGTATTACCCACAGCCGATGGTAAGGATATTTATTCCCGGGGATCCCGTTCCGGTTCCAACGAATACATCGTTGACGGGGAAAAAGTGATCGGTAGTTTCAATATCCCCTCACAATCCATACAGGGCATGACCGTTTACACCGGTGGAGTACCTGCATGTTATGGAGATTTTACTGGCGGGTTGGTGATGATCACTACCAAAAGCTTCTTCAATGGCGTTCAGCAAAAAAAACAGATGTATGAGGATATTTCCAATGACCTCAAGGAGCAGCAGGAATACCAGGAAGAGTTAAAGAAGAAGAAAGAGGAAGAGAAGGGGAATTAAGGTAAAGAGGTATAAGGTAAGCGGAAAACCGCCCGATCTAAAAAAGGTAGAGACGCTTCGATAATTATCGAGGCGTCTCTCTTCTTTTATTTGTGGGGATCCAGGTCTTCCCGGTTATTTTTTCATGCAGGGCCTCTTAACGGCCGTATATGAACCCGAGGATTACAACAACCACAAAAAGCAGCCCGCATAAAAAGGGCCATACATATTTCAGCTTTAACCCGGGCTCCAGGATAGCCTCGCTAAAATCAGCAGGGTTATAATATACTTTTACGTTTTTACCAGGAGGATATTTACGGAGTTTAAATTCTTTTATCATCCCCGCATTATTCCATTCGAGCAGGTCAAGATTTTTTCCCTGGAATTTTTGGTTTCCAATTAAATACTCGAATCTCAGGCTGGTGCTATACAGCTGCACTCCCTTAACCCTGTCGGTCGCTTTTAATCCGCTGCTAAGCACCACACCCTGCGCAACAGGCCAATTCATTGCTATAATGCTTTTACGGACCAGGTAACCGAAGCCGCCCACCATCCCGAGCGCCACCAATAAAAGAAATCCTACAACAATGTAGCCGAACATAACCTGGATAAAAGCTTTTTAAGTTCTCTTCTTCAGCACAAAAACATTCCAACCCAGCCCGAATGAAAAGCGCAGCTCGCTCAGCGATTCGGGATTGTAATTGGAGAAATGCCGGCCGTAGATGTAATTGGTCTCCATAAAAAGATGGAACCAGCGCTGGAAATAAAGATTAAAACCCAAATGTAAAGTGGCCAGGGGATCAACGGCCGTTTTCCCGGGTGTGGGATCACCCATGCACGGCCCGGGATCGCATATGTACGGGGGAGGGAATTTTAAGGCGGTGATCGAAACGCCCGGAGCAAAGCCGAAATAAGGATCGAAATGATTCTTTGTTCTGAAGTGATAAGATGCGCCACTCATTACCGAATGATGAAAAGCAAAGGGTTGTGCATCGCCCAGCGAGGTCACAAAATAATACCCTTCACCGCGTATGGAAACGTTATCGGAAATATAATATTCGATCCCGCCCTGCAGGTAAACGTTGGTCACGCCCTGGCTGAACATGCTGCCGGTAGAGAAGGTGGCTTCGTTGCGAAGCAGCCCCCTGCGAATGAAAGGTTCCTTTTTCTGTTCATCCTGTGCAAGGAGCAGTGATGAAACCAGCATCAGGAAAAATAAGGTTTTTGTTTTCATATTTTAAAGTACAAGGTATGATCACGGCTGCTGCCATTGTCTACTTCTTCTCCCTTCCCCAAAGATCACCTATGTAAACATTAAGGCTTAAGGTGATGAGCAAATGTCCTTCAAGCGATTCATGGCCTTTGCTCAGTTCAACCGTGGGAATATCGGATGGGCCTTTCACCACTTCGGTATGCAGGTCGTCACCCAGGTGAAGCATGTACATGGCTGCCAGCGAAACATCGAAATTATTTGAAATATTATAAGTGGATCCCAACCCCATGTGCACGGCCGAGCTCCAGCGCGAGAGAGATTGCAACGTAGAATAATACGTAAGCGGGTTGGAGGTGTTCAGATCGATCTGTGTGTAATCAAAACAATGCCCGGCCTCCACATACGGAATGAAACTTCCTTTTGTCATCAGGTAATTGAAGGGATAATATTGAACGGCCCAGCCCACGTGAACATCGGTGCGGCTGGCATAATCGTCAACGTTAGTGGTGATATAATCGGCAAACCACTCGGTGTTGAGGCGATTTTGCAGCTTAAGCCGGAATTGCCCGCCCAGCCCGAAGCCGGAATACTTGCTGTCGCTGAACGCGCTCACCACTGTGCGCATGCCTAACTGCAGCTTGCCGCTTTCAAAATCTTTGGGTTCATTATTGCCGCCTTGCGCCACTGTGAATAGTGGCATAAGCGCTGCCGCCAGTAAGAATTTGGTTTTCATGAGGATGTTGTTATGGGTTAAAATTATAATAAAAACGCAGGATAGGGGGAATTATTGTCGCGGGTGCCGCGGAATCTTTCCTTAATAATTTGCTTCGATAAGATCTGTTTGAGACCTTAATACTAATTTAGCGTGATCAAAATGCACGACCGGCAAACCACATTACTCCTCCGCTTCGCCTTTATCACACTCGTACTCGTTTATGCGGTAATATTGGCGGGAGCGGTGGTACGCGCAACGGGTTCGGGAATGG
>DATDFI010000217.1:0-2419 GCA_036522695.1 Bacteroidia bacterium
CCGATCTTCCACCGCTGCAATGAATACGAGTCCTTTTTTTTGCGCGAACCAGTAAAAATCACCGCTCACCACATCTTTGGGTTTGTAGAGTACGAAGGAATGCGGCAGTGCATCGCGTATCTCTTCAACGGATGGAAGTATGGCCTGCTGTATGCGTTGGGCGTAGTTGATGCTGTCGAGTATGTTCTTGTTCTTTTCCTCGATCTCTTCGTAAGCTTTACGCAACTCCACATTTTTTAAGCGATGGATCTCGGCTTCCTTTTCCGATTTTTCGGTGGCGAACTGGGTTTGCACCTGTTTGAGCTTGTTGGAAGCCTGTTCCCCCAATACTTCCGACCTGAGTTCGTGAAATTTTTCGAGATGGGTGAGCGCTTCCCAGGGCCTCTGCAGTTTTTTGAAAAGCTCGGAGAGTAAAAAGTGGGCCTGGAAGACCTTTGGTTTTGTTTTGGTGTCGATGGCCAGTTTTAACGCGCGCTCCAGTTTTTCCTGCGCATCTTCATAGCGCCCGGCACGCGTTAACACATCCCCGAGTTCAGTAAGCGTGGTGGTGATGCCTTGCTTGTAGTCAATGCTCTCCCGGAGCTGCAGCGCCTTTTCAAGGTACGCAAGCGCTTCGGGAAGCTTGTTCCTTTTTTTATGGATCACCCCAATGTCATTCACAATGCGCGCCTCACCTGAAACATGCCCGAGGAAGCGATAGGTCTCCAGGCTGCTCTCGAGTAAAACAAGCGCTTCATCCAGCTCGTTTTTGGCGATGTGAATGCTGGCGAGGCCGGTGCGGCAGCGCGCAGCACCATACATATGGTCGATCCCCGAAAAAAGTTCGAGGGCTGCATTGTAATATTTCCGGGAGAGATCAAGGTCTTTGAGGTCGAAGTAAAACGGCCCCAGCGCGTAGTGGCACCAGGCTTTGCCAACCCGGTAACTCGAATCCTGCACGAGCTCGATGGCCTGCAATGCCTGCGATAATGCCTCGTCATATTTTCCCATCCACCAGTTGGTATATGCATTGAAATTAAGCGTGATGGCAAGCCCGTCACGGTCATTCAGCTCAGTGAAAATACTTTTGGCCAGGTTGTACTTCTCAATTCCTTTCTCGTATTCACCTGCGGTTTCATGAAAATGGGCCAGCACCATCAATGCAAACCCTTCTCCTTTCCGGTAAGCGAGTTCGCGGGAGCGGACCAAGGATCCCTCTGCGAGTTCATAAACGTTCAGCTGCCTGAAATCGATGAAGTCGAAGCAAAAGGAGTTGGTGATGTCGATGCGTACCCGTTCATCACTCACTTTCCCAAGTTGCTGCTCGAGGATATGGAGGGCTCCTACCTTTTCGCTCATATCCTTATTCCTATTACAAGAATATCGTCAACCTGCATGGCGTGGCCTTTCCAGCGCTCAATGCTTTCGTCAAGCTTTTTCTCCTGCTCATTCATCGGGAGGGAATGAATGGAGACGAGCAGTTCCTTGAATTGCCTGCTCCTGAATTTTTTTCCCTCCGTCCCACCGAACTGGTCGGCATAACCGTCAGAAAAAATATAAACGCAATCGTTCTGCTGCAGCGGGATGCGGTGTCCTGTGAAATGGCGTTGTTCCAGTTGCAAACCCCCTATGGAGAATTTATCGGGTTTCACTTCAATAAGCTCCTTCCCGCGCACGATCCAGAGCGGCCGTTGTGCGCCTGCGTATTCTATATCCATTTCCGAATGGAATACCAGCATGGATATATCCATCCCGTCCTTGTTTTCGGCACCGCTTTGTTTGAGCGATTTGATCACCTCTGCATTCAGCTGGTCGAGAATAAGTGCGGGTTGTGTAATGCCTTTTTCCATTACCACCTGGTTGAGGATGTTGTTTCCTACCATGCTCATAAGTGCACCGGGAACGCCATGTCCCGTGCAATCTGCTGCAGCGATCAACCGTTTCCCGTCCTTCTCAGCGAACCAGTAAAAATCCCCGCTCACGATATCTTTCGGTTTAAAGAGTACAAAAGCCTGGGGAAATAATTTATACTTCACTTCTTTTGCAGGCAGAATGGCATCCTGTATGCGTTTGGAGTAGTTGATGCTGTCGGTAATGTCCTTGTTCTTGATCTCGATCTCGCGGTATGCGAGCGAAAGCTTTTCGTTCGCTTTTTTCTTCTGCACATTACCCCTCAGCAGAACAAAAGCGAAAGCCGCAATGAGTACGCAAAAAGCGATGAGGTAAATACGGAAGTTCTGCTCGTGTGCGAGTTTTTCGGCCTGCGCGCTGATGAGCAATTCCTTTTTCTCCGATTCGTACTGCGCGGCCATCTCATTCACCTGGTGGCTGTTCTGCTCATTGTAGATGGAGTCTTTGATCACATAGGCTTTTGTTTTGTACTCCAGCGCATTTTTAAAATCATTCTTTTTAGCATACAGGTCGGACAGGGAGAGGTAGG
>DATDFI010000218.1:0-6496 GCA_036522695.1 Bacteroidia bacterium
ACACCATCGATGGTGATACTGTTGGCACCGGTAAGTTCGAACTCGGCCAGCAGGCGCTTTTTCTCCCGGAGAAGTGCGATGGCGTCCCAGCCTGAGGGTTGTAACTTGAAAACGCGAAATGGAGAAATATAGGCCACAAACAAATTTAATTAATTACTCTATGAAGATGAAGGTGAAATGCCGAATCCATAAAGGGGATGAAGAATTAATAGGCCGCAGGCATGGGACAAATGGGTCCTATATGCAGTTCGCTGTTCCGTTCCCAAATAAAAAAGAGACACTCCTTGCGCAATGTCTCTTGATGAACGGGCATGGAAGTCCCACACTAACCGATGCCTGTTCCTTTGATATTGAATTTCTCTTCTTCGCTTGCCGGGAGCAGGTTGTACAGCGCACCAATGGTAACTTTCAACTCCTCGTAATTTTTTCGCTGCAGCGCCCGCTCGCCCGCCTCGATATACTTATCGGCCACCTGCTTATCCGGGTAATCGTTATACTTCATCACCGAATAGTACTGGAACAGCCAGATGATGTGCTCGGGCCTGCGCCAGTTGATCTTGGCGCGCAGCTGCCACATCTTGTCGATCACATCCTTGATCACTGTAGGGCTGTTGGAGGCCAGGAACTGCTTTTCATTCGCGATGATGTCATAAAATGATCTCTTCTCCGCTTCAGTGCCGTGCTCGTCAACAATATGTTTATCGTAATTCTTTTCCTGGAAATACTGGGTTTTAATGGAAGTGATCTTTTTGTCGCGGGTGAGTGTGTCCACCACCATTGCGATCCTGCGCTTGCGGTCTTCCAGCTGGTATTTGGCATCGGTCACATCATCGGCCGAAAGTAAATTCACTTCCCGCATCAGTTCTTCCAGCTCGACCTGGTGCTTGATGAGCTGTGCCGCTATCTCGAACTCTTCTCTTTTTTCAGCATCTCTTATTTCGTCTTTTATCCTTGTCACCAGGTTCGAAACCTCATCGCGCAAACGCATGGCGCTCACATGTCGTTCCGAAGGATTGAACAGGTTGGTGAATTCCTGGTCGGTCATGAGCAGGTAAGTGGTGATGCGCAGGTCACGCGATTCTGACATTTCGAGTGTGATCTCGATATCGGATCCTTTCACCAGGTCGCGTTTCAGTTCCGAGCCCTTGATCTCGATCACCCCGATGGACGAATTGGTGGAGGGGGAGGCCGAGCGTGTGCCTTCGAGCACATTGATCACCACCGCGCTGTCGGTCCCTTTCGGTATGGTCTTGGTGATCTCTTTCGTGATGGTCTTCTTCAGCGGAAGAATGGCATTCTTTTCGAAGATCACTTCCAGTTTAGTGGTGTTGTTCTCGTAATCGTCCACTTCAATGCAAATGTCGTTCGGCAATGGCTGGCCCAGCACGTTGAATTTTCCCTGTACGATCTCGATAGGATCGGTGGGAATGTCGAGCAGGTTGTTTTTATCATCGAATATCTTCAGGGTAAAGAAATTGAATGTGCCCTGCACAAGCGGCAGGTATTCTGTTATACGTTCTTTCAGTTCTTTCAAACCGGTATCAAAGCCCCCATCATCGCGCGTGATGCGATAAAAAAGGTTTTTGAAATTCCCTTCCACGAGTGCTGTAAAATATTCCTCCGCTTCCTGGCTGGTCTTTTGATAAGCGGTACGGATAGTGACATTATATGGAGAAGAAGAGGTTTTCTGTTCCGCTTTCTTCCTGGGTGAACGGGTTTTGGTGCCGGCATAATAGGCCGCTCCCTCGGCAACAGCCGTGGTCGGGTCAACATTGCAATTCACTTCAAGTGCAAGCGTTTCTTTGATGAGGTTGCGCACCAGAGGTATGAACGTGCTGCCGCCTACCATCAGCACATGACGGACCTCTTCTTTCTGTAAATTATTCCTTTCGATGATGGTGCGGATCATTTCAATGGTCTTCTCGATCATGTCCCTGATACAGGCTTCGAACTGAGCGCGGGTAACGGTCATGTACACTTCCATGATCTCCCCGTTCTTATCCTCTATCTCGAACTCGATGTCGGTACTGTCGCGACCGGAAAGCATCACCTTCGCTTCTTCAGCCTTATGAAGCAGCTGGAAGTAAAGGCGGTTGTATTTTCCTTTTGCGCTTTTCAATTCGTGTTCGAGGTTCTCGAAACGTCCCGTTTTTTCAAGATACGGCACTACTATCTTTTCGATGATGCGGTTATCGAAATCGAGCCCCCCCAAAAAATTATCGCCCTGGTGATCGAGCACTTTCATTTCACCGTTGCTGATCTTTACCAAGGCTACGTCAAAGGTCCCGCCCCCGAGGTCGTACACCAGCCATTGTCCTTCCGCATCATCCTTATTATCGGATTTATTGGCGAAAGCAAGACTGGCAGCGATAGGTTCCTGCAAAAGAAAAACTTCATCGAATCCTGCCAGCTCACCTGCTTTTTTGGTTGCGTTGGACTGGATGGTATCGAAGGAAGCGGGAATGGTGATGATGGCGGCCTCGAGGGGTTCACCGGTGTAAATAAAATTCTTCAGTTCTTTCAGTACAAGTGAGGAGAGGTCCACAGGCGTTTTCGTGTCGCTGATGTTAGTGATGAAAAAGGATTCGGTGGTCCCCATTTTCCGCTTGAATGAACCGACCACGTTCTCGGGGTCTTTTAATAAGTATTCCTTTGCCTTATCGCCAACAATGATACGGTCCTTGCGAAAGGCCACCACAGAGGGTAAGGTCTCTTTGTGTCCCACGGGATTTTTGAATACTTCCACTTTTCCCTGGTGGTATTTGGCGATCACCGAATTGGTGGTGCCGAGGTCGATTCCGAAATTGATAGTGTTTCCCATAATTATTTTGATTCTGCTATTACAACTCCTTTTTGAATGATGAGGAAGAGATTGCCGTCACGTTGACGAACGATGGGCTTGATGACTTCCGTGATGACGAGGTTCTCCGATGATTCACCCGCTATGCTGGCTTCGCAATCGGTGCGGGTCTCGTTGAAGGGCTCTCCCAACGGGCTGTGATAATTCAGTCCCAGTTCTTCAAAGTGTTCCTTCATCCGTGTTACATGGCGCTGAAGCGCGCTCAGTTCGGGTTTTGCCGCGATCTTCTTTTCTATTTCAAAGACCTGGTTGATCAGTTTAACAAGTGGCTCACGCATAAATAAGGTTTGTGTTTATAAATATATTGAAACATTCTAATGATTTCAAAAATCCTGAATTCCATAAGGACCGGGGTAAAATTAATTTTTGCCGGACCCTATTTCGTTTATGGAATTACAAAATACGCTGCATCACCGGGGATCCAGGGAGATAAGCCTTGTTTAAGGCAGGTTATTGAAGAACACGCTAAAACGTAAAGATCCCGGAAAAAATCTGAAAAATTGACATCTGTCAATGTTGAAGGGCGCAGGGCTGTTTACTTTTACCCGATTTTCAGCCAAACACCAGCAAAGCATGCCTCGATTAAAAGATAAGACCGTATTGATCATTGAAGATGATAAAGTAGGTCGTGAGGCATTGGCGGATTACCTTACCGGTAAAAAAATGAACGTGCTGGAAGCGCCAAATGGCAAGGAGGCGCTGAAATATTTGAAGCAGGAAAGACCTCACATTATTCTTCTTGATTTTTTGATGCCACAGATGGATGGCTTTGAGTTCCTCTCGAAGCTAAAGGACCTGGAACTTATCGATGAGATCCCTGTGCTGGCTGTAACGGCACTTGCCATGAAGGGCGACCCGGAGAAATGCCTCGAGGCGGGCGCCTGGGATTACCTTTCGAAACCCGTTGATCTGAAAATATTGCTGGCGAAAATGAATAAACTGCTCGCTTAAAAGGGCTTAATTCATTTCATAAATGCGTGCCAGTTGCCCGTGATCGAGGATCGTGATCTTTCGTCCCTTGGTGCTGATGATCTTTTCATCTTTAAACGATCGCAGCATGCGCACCAGTGTTTCCACAGTTGTGCCGGTGTAATTGGCGAGGTCATCGCGCGAGAGGTCGATCTCCACAGGGCCTTTTCTTTTGTTTTCCTTCCTGTATTTTTCATGCAGGATGAGAAGTGCGATCGCCACCCGCTCGCGCACAGCCCGCTGCGCAAACAGGGAGATCTTATTCACCATTACCGAATATTCGTGGCTGAAGTTGGCGAGTATTTTACGTGCGAACGAAAAAGAGCGTTCGAGCAATTGAATAAAAACCTGCGCGGGAATGAAAGAGAAAACACAATTCTCGAGTAAAGCGGCCGATACGGGGCTCGGTTCGGAATTGATCAGCGACATACAACCCAGCATTTCACCTTTGCGGTAAACGTAAATGATCTGTTCCTTTCCCATTTCATTGGTCTGGTAGATCTTCACTTTCCCTTTTTGGATCACGTAAACACCTTTTGTATAACTCCCTTCCCTGAACAATACTTTCCCCTTCGGTTTTTCAATGCGGATGATGTTTTTTTTAAGGAAGGCAGAGTCGGCAGCCGGTAACCCCTCGAGGATAGACGTTGCCTTGATGTAATATTTTTCGATCGTAAATGGCATAAGCCAGCTGAAAACGCGCAAATATACTGTGGCGTTATTCAGCTAAAATTGACATTTGTCAATTCGTTGTAAAAACTTCTACACGGAAGTAAAGGATTGGGGAAAATTTTCCCCCGATAGGAAAATATTGATGCTTATTTGACCAGCATGCCGTTCAATCGCAGGAGTTCAGTCTCCGCCACTTTGGCCTGGTAACGTGCACTCACCAGGCGCGATCGTGCATTTTCGAAGCTGGTTTGTGCGGTCTTCAATTCAAGCGAAGAGGTTTTCCCGATGCGGAAACTTTCGAGCGCAACCGTTACATTCTCTTTTGCGATGGAAAAATTATCTTCTTCCAGTTTCAGCAACTCCATTGCATTTTTGAAATTCGTGAACGCACTCATCAATTCGCTGTTCACTTCCGTTTTAGTTTGTTCGTAGTCGAGTTGGGAGTTAAGCGAGCTGATCTTTGCATTTTTTACCTGGCGTGATGTATTGAATCCATTGAAAATGGTCCATGATGCTGTAAAGCCTGCGTTGAAGCCCAGGTTGCGGTTGAGCAGTACGAAACCCGCCTGGTTCTCGGAGTTCGAAAAATTATAATTGAGGTTAACGCCCAGGCGGGGATAATACAGGGATCGCGTCTCGGTAAGTAGATAATTGTTCATGCTCACATTTTGTTGGGAGAACAGGACCGAGTTGTTGTTTTGCAGTACGGAATTCTTAAGGTCTTCCAGTTTCGGTTCGTAGGTGATGCGGATGGAATCGTTCACATCCAGTTCGGTATCGGGGGCCCGGGATAAAAGTTTATTCAATAATGTTTTTGCATCGCTCAACGCCTTCAACTGGTTAAGCCGCAGTGAACGTTGTTCATTGAGGTCTACTTTTGCCTGGAGAAGATCAAGTTTAGACCCTGAACCGATGTCCAGTTTCATTTCCGAGATCTTCACCCGCTCTTCGTAGATACGTATGGAGGTATCCGTGAGCGCGATCAGTTGTTTTTGCTGGACCACATTGTAATAAGCGTTGATGATGGAAGCCACCGTACTTTCGATGGTGATCTTCGATTGAAGAAGTCCCATATCATTCAGCACTTTCAGCCGGTCGTATGTGGCGAACATCTTCATCCCATCGAAAAGTGTCCAGTTAAGCGATACTCCTGAGTTGATAGTGGAAGAGCCGACACCTGTTTTATTCACTTCCAAACCGCTCGCGTAATTCTGTTTGGTATTGTTGCTCGCAAAACTTCCTGAAGCAAGCAGGTTCACTGTTGGAAGGAGGCCTGCATTTCCGTAACTGAGATTATTTTTATTGATCTCCGCTTCGTTCTTTGAAATGGTGATGGCGTAGTTGTTCTTGAGCGCAAGTGCAATAGCCTCATCAAGTGAAAGTGTTTGCTGTGCTTCCAGCGGGAATGGAAACAGGAGGACGAGAAGGAGCGGGGATTTTTTTCTCATAGCAGATTTTTCACTCATGTTTCAATTCGGTGATCTCAGTGGTTTCTTCGGGCCGGTGCTCGCGGGAGAGGAAGGTGTAGATAGCGGGGATCACGTATAGGGTAAGAATGAGCGAGAACAGTAAGCCACCGATCACCACTATTCCCATTCCCATACGGCTTTTTGCTCCCGCACCCAGGGCCAGCGCGATGGGCAGCGCACCCAATGCCGTTGCAATACTGGTCATCAGGATGGGACGCAAACGCGAGGCGGCTGCTTCACGTATCGCATCATTTACACTCGCTCCTTTTTCTTTGAGCTGGTTCGCGAACTCTACGATCAATATTCCGTTCTTGGTCACAAGGCCGATGAGCATGATCATACCGATCTCGCTGAAAATATTAAGCGTTTGATTGAAATACCAGATCGAGAGCAGGGCGCCAGCCATCGCGAGCGGCACGGTGATCATAATGATAACAGGATCAACGAAGCTTTCGAATTGTGCGGCCAGCACGAGGTAGATCAGCACCAGCGCGAGCGCGAATGCAAAAAGAATATTGGAGGAGCT
>DATDFI010000219.1:0-3070 GCA_036522695.1 Bacteroidia bacterium
GCCAAAGTTTATTACCCGCATTCATAAATAAAAAAAGACGCATCCATGGTGCGTCTTTTATCTTTTATTCCATCCGAAGATCACACCGTCATGATCTCTTTTTCCTTTTGTTCGAGGTGCTTCTCCACTTTCACCGTATACTGGTCAGTGATCTGCTGGATTTTTTCTTCCCCGCTTTTTTTCTCATCCTCGGGAAGTTTTGTCTTCTTTAATTCTTCGTTAGCATCTTTGCGCGCTGCACGCAGGGCCACGCGCGCGTGCTCACCTTCTGCTTTTGTTTTTTTCACCAGGTCCTTCCTGCGTTCTTCGGTGAGTGCAGGCACGTTAATGATCACCAGCGTGCCGTTGTTGGTGGGATTAAAGCCGAGATTGGCAGCGAGTATCGCCTTTTGAATGGGCTCCAGCATACTTTTTTCCCAGGGCTGTATCGCTAAAGTGCGCGCATCGGGCGTACTCACGTTCGACACCTGGTTGAGGGGTGTGCGTGTACCGTAATAATCCACGTGAACGCCATCCAGCATGCTGGGGTTGGCGCGACCTGCGCGTATCTTGGTAAGTTCCACTTCGAGATGAGCAATGGCTTTGTCCATCTGCTCTTTCATGGAGTCGATGATGAATTGAACTTCTTCTGTCATAGGGTGCGAATAACGAAATCGCATTTCTGCGATCCACGAGTTCATATAAAATAAATAACAACGAACGAGTAATTATTACGAATATACGAATTAGAAAACTTTAAAACTCAACCAGGGTACCCACCTTCTCGCCTAAAACGACTTTGCTCAGATTTCCGGGGCGGTTCATGTCAAATACAATGATGGGCAATTTATTTTCCTTGCACAGGGTAAAGGCCGTCATGTCCATCACGTTCAGTCCTTTTTCATACACTTCGGTAAAAGTGATGGTCTCGAATTTTGTTGCGGTCTTATCCTTTTCGGGATCGGCAGTATAAATTCCGTCAACGCGGGTACCTTTCAGGATCACATCGGCTTCGATCTCTATCCCGCGCAGTGTGGCGGCTGTATCGGTGGTGAAATAAGGATTTCCCGTTCCCGCACCGAATATTACCACGCGACCTTTTTCAAGGTGACGCACCGCGCGCCTGCGAATGAATGGTTCGCAGATCTGTTCCATATTTATTGCGCTCTGCAAGCGTGTGTCCACTTCAATTCTTTCCAGCGCACTCTGCAAAGCCATGCTGTTGATCACCGTGGCCAGCATGCCCATGTAATCACCCTGCACACGGTCCATCCCACCCTCGCTCGCCTGTATGCCCCGAAAAATATTTCCTCCACCTATCACAATGGCCACCTGCGCACCCGCGCGCACCACCTGCTTTATCTCTTCGGCATATTGTCCTAACAGGTCGTGATCGATCCCGAATTGCTTTTTTCCCATCAGCGCTTCACCGCTGAGCTTAAGAAGTATACGCTTGTATTTCATTTCAAAAAAGTTTGCCTAAGTTAATGATAAATGTATTCACGGCCATCGCGGCCCAGGTAACCCCTGTCGTTCCAATCGGTCCTTATCCTCATCAGCTTATTATTGAATATCGGCTCGGGATATTGGTAATGAAGCATAACATCATCCACCGAAAAGCCGCTCAATTCCCTGCCGGAACTATCGATAAATTTTTTTATGGAACTTCCCTGCAGGGGGCGGCCATTGATAAAATATTCCCACACCGTATAGGTGACCAGCGCCACACCATCAGAAAAGGGAAAGGCCTGTTCGTACTTACAGGGAATCACTTCAACCCCGCTTTCATTCATGTAGCCCCAACGCTCCTTCCGGCAAACCGCAATTTTTCCTTCCGAAAATTCCTTCACACGATCATAAATGAAATTACAAAGTTGCTTACCGCTGATATCATACAATGCATATTTACTCCAACCCGAAGAGTCGCGCTTTACCACCATCACATTGCCGTAAACCGATTGCACATCCAGTTCGTGCGAATGAAACATATCTTTGCACTTAAGGTTGAGAACATGGAACTCGTTATACGCATCTTTCGCCAGGAAACTTCCATTGGCAGGTTCTGAAATGTACTGGCACGAAGTGTCGAGTCTCAATGTTCCCTTCAGGTCCATCACTCCCCATTTATCCTTCACCCGAACGCGTGCAAAGCCGCTATGGTATTCACATATCGAATCATAGATCACATTACAAATTAATTTTTTGCTCCTTGTTCCTATCACGCCAAATTTCCCACCGATTTCCACCACCGCCCTTCCCTCACTGAATGAAAAGGCCTTATCGAAAGCGAAAGGATAATGCAAGCTCCCATCCTTATTGATGTAAGCCCATTGACCCTTTTGCTTCACCGCAGCAAGGCCATCCGAAAAAGAAAGCGCATCATCATAAACACAGGGGATCACTTCGTTCCCATCCGCATCGATAAATCCATATTTATACTTAACGGTAACACTCCATCCATTTCTCTCGAATGTGGCATGGCAAACCCGCGCACGCCCTTCGCTGAACAATTCCGCACCATCATACTTAAGCGGGATCCGGATCACACCGTTCTCATCGCAATAACCCGTTTTACACAACAAGCACGGACGCCACAATGCACCATCCGAACCTCCATCACCATAAGGAATGAGCATTTTAGCCGGGGAATACGTACCCGGGGAAAACGGATCTAATGAAATTGAGCTTAGGTAAACCTGTACGGGTCCATGATACAAACTGTCGCTGAATACTTTTGCAGGAATATATTTTATCCATACGGAATCGTTTTCCCCGAGTGCATCGGGGAAATTTTCGGGCGAAAGTACAAGTGGTCCCGAAACAAGGGTATCCTCGCTGAGCGGGTAATAATCATTTCCGGCCTGGTCATTGTAATTAAGTTCAGCATCCGGCTTCCAGCTCTTTACCTTGAACTTACCTGTGCGCGGTTTTAGTTTTTCCACGAGAGCAGAAGTGATCACCCTGAAAAGCGAACTATCACGCGTGTGAAGCACCTCAGGCAGGTAAAAATACAATTGAGGTGTTCCATTTTTGAATTGAGAGGACCCTATGCTGATACCGATCGTATTGGGAATAAAATCCATTATGCTGT
>DATDFI010000220.1:0-8563 GCA_036522695.1 Bacteroidia bacterium
ATCACCTGGGTCGGCAATTCGAAATACACAGCCCAGCAATTGAACAAAGCGCTCGGCATCAAGCGCGGTGACATTTATAACCAGTCAACGCTCGACTCGCGCCTGTACATGAACGCGAGTGGTACGGATGTGAGTTCACTTTACCTCGATGACGGTTATCTTTTCTTTAACGTACAGCCCGTGGAAGTGCAGGTGGAAGGTGACTCCATCGACCTCGAGATCCGCATCGTGGAAGGCAAGCAGGCTACGATCAACAAAGTAACGGTTAGCGGCAACACCAAAACCAACGATCGCGTGATCATGCGCGAATTGCACACGCGCCCGGGCCAGCTGTTCCGCAGGAGCGACATCATGCGCTCGCAGCGTGAGTTGGCGCAGCTCGGCTATTTCGACCCCGAAAAGATGCAGGTGAATCCCACTCCAAATCCTTCCAATGGAACGGTGGACATTGATTACATAGTGGAAGAAAAACCTTCGGACCAGCTGGAACTTTCCGGTGGTTTCGGTGCAGGACGTGTGATCGGAACATTGGGCGTTTCATTCAACAATTTTTCAGCACGCAACATGTTCAAGAAAGGCGCCTGGGCACCGCTGCCTTCGGGCGATGGCCAGCGGCTGAGCGTACGCGCGCAATCCAACGGTTTGTACTACCAGAGCTACAACATCTCCTTCACCGAACCCTGGCTCGGTGGCAAAAAACCGCACTCGCTTACCGTGGGCTTTTACCAGTCGGTGATCTCGAATGGCCAAAAGCGTCACATTGAAAGCGAAGGACAAACGATCAGGAATCCTGCATACAGCGGGATCAACATTTCGAATTTCTCCGTGGGATTGGGATCACGCATGAAAAAACCCGATGATTATTTCTCGATCTACGGGGAGTTTGACTGGCAGTATTATGACCTTAATCATTACACTAATTTCATTTTCTCCAACGGTTACGCGCATGATTTCAGCTTACGCACGGTGATCTCGCGTAATTCAGTCGACCAACCGCTCACTGATTATCCCACCAGCGGATCGAACATTACACTTACGATGCAGGCCACTCCGCCTTATTCCCTTATCCCGGGATCTAAAACTTACCATGCCGATTTCAGCACACTGAGCGACCAGGACAAATACAAGTTCATTGAATCGTACAAATTCAAATTCACCTCTTCCTGGTTCACACGTTTGCTCGGTAAGGACCGCAAACATTCCCTGGTGCTTAACACACGCATCGGTTACGGCATCCTGGGTGCATATAATCCTGCCCTCGGCACTGCGCCTTTCGGACGATTCTATCTTGGCGGAAGCGGTCTCACCGGCTTTTATGCTTTTGACGGCCGCGAGATCATCGCATTGCGCGGCTATTCCGACAACTCCGTTTACAGCGGCTCCACTTCCATCAGCAACCGGGGTGCATCAGCCATTGCAAAATATACGCTCGAATTCCGTTACCCGCTTTCACTTAATCCCCAGGCCATGGTGTATGCATTGGCCTTTACCGAGGCCGGCAATTCATGGGAAAAGATCAGGGATTTCAATCCTTTCAGCGTAAAGCGTTCGGCCGGTGTAGGTTTCCGCATTTTCCTGCCCATGTTCGGCCTGCTGGGGCTTGATTACGGCTGGCGTTTCGATGATATTGTAGGCTATCCCAATATGCAGAAGGGGCAGTTCCACTTTACGATTGGTATGAATCTTGGGGAACTGTAGGAAAGTCATGTTAAAAATTCCAAAAAACCCTTTATTACCAGGGAGTTCAGCATGGCGTTTGATACTTGGTACTTAAAAATATTTCCCTATTTTCGCTCCTCTTTAAAACAAACGGGGGGCCTTAAAACGAAAGGAACCTACACATGAAAAAGCTCGCAGTAACATTTTTGCTGATGATTTGCGCGGCAGGCGCATCATTCGCACAAAAAACAGCCTTTGTTGACCTCGATTATATCCTGGCCAATATTCCCGATTACAAGAATGCCCAATCAGAGCTGGACAAGATCTCGGCCCAGTGGCAAAAAGAGATCGAAGCCAAGTTTTCCGAAGTGGACAAGCTTTACAAATCCTACTCTGCCGATGAGATCCTGCTCACCGATGAGATGAAGAAAAAGCGCCAGGCCGAGATCATGCAAAAAGAAAAGGAAGCCAAGGACCTGCAGAAGCAGCGTTTTGGAGTGGACGGTGATCTTTTCAAAAAGCGCCAGGAACTGGTGAAGCCCATACAGGATAAAGTGTACAACGCCATCAAAGCCCTGTGTGATAAAGAACAGATCATGATCATGTTCAACAAAACATCCGATCTTAACATACTTTATTCCAATGCCAAATTCGATAAAAGTGACGCGGTGCTGGAATCCATGGGTTATAAACCCGGGGCCAAATAATTCCCAAAATCAAACACAAAAACAAAAATGAATATGACGAAGTTCCTTAAATCGATCGCAATTGTTTCAGTGATGTTTTTTTCATTCGGCAGTTTGAATGCTCAGAAGATCGCACACCTGAATTATGATTCATTACTTAATATGATGCCGCAGATGGATTCGGTGAAAAAAGTATCTGCCGATTTTATCAAGCAGCTGGAAGCACAGCTTACGGCCATGCAGAACGACCTGCAGACCAAGTATGCCGACTACCAGAAACATACTGCACCCGGTGTGAACGACTGGACCGACCTCATCAAACAAGTAAAAGAAAAGGAACTGCAGGACCTCCAGCAGCGTATCCAGGATTTCCAGCAAAGCGCACAGCAGGAGATCCAGAAGAAGAACGAAGAGCTTTCCAAACCTATCAATGAAAAGGCACGCAAGGCGATCAAGGAAGTGGCCATGGAAAAAGGATACAAAATGGTGCTCGACTCCGGTTTGGATAACGTATTGTATTCCGAACCTTCGGATGATATCATGCCGCTGGTTAAAATGAAACTGAAGATCAAATAACCCCTTCGCCTCTCCGCATTCGCGGATCGCCCAGGGTGACAAAAAAAACAATATTAAGCCTCCTTCGGGAGGCTTTCTTATTTTTGCATCATGCACGATCATTCTTCCCCCAACGCAGGCCCCATCGGGGTTTTCGATTCCGGTTACGGGGGCCTCACCATCCTGAAGGAGATCGTGAAAGAACTTCCCGCTTACGATTACATTTATTTGGGCGATAATGCACGCGCTCCCTATGGCACACGCTCATTCGAGACCGTGTACGCATACACGCTCGAGTGCGTGCAGCATCTTTTTTCGCAGGGCTGCAGGCTGGTGATCATTGCCTGCAACACTGCTTCTGCAAAGGCGCTGCGCAATATCCAGCAAAAAGACCTTCCCAGGATCGACCCGCGCAGGCGTGTGCTGGGTGTGATACGTCCAACAACAGAGTTAGTGGGGAAACTTACAAAGACGGGGCACGTGGGCGTACTCGGTACCAGCGGCACGGTAAGTTCCTGCTCCTATCCCATCGAGATCGAAAAATTCTTCCCGCTCGTAAAAGTATATCAGCAGGCCTGCCCGATGTGGGTGCCCCTGGTGGAGAACAACGAAATGCAAAGTGAAGGAGCTGACTTCTTCATCAAGAAGGACCTTGCGGCACTGTTCGCGCAAAGCGGTAAAATAGATACGGTGATACTCGGCTGCACGCATTACCCCATCCTCGCTGGGAAGATAAAAAAGTATCTCCCGGAAGATGTTCAACTCATTTCACAGGGAAATATTGTTGCGGAAGGATTGGCCGATTACTTAGGCCGCCACCCGGAAATGGAAGAAAAATGTTCGAAAGGCGGAATGCTTAAATTTTACACCACGGATTCCGCTGAGAATTTCAATAAGGCGGCCACTGTTTTTTTCGGGAAGGAAGTGCGGGCGGAACACCTTGCACTTTAGAAATTATTTCTTCCGGGCATCCACCTGCTCCTTAAGCTTCCCGAGTTCGTTTTTATCGATAGCATATCCCTTATCGTAACAAAATTTAAAATCAGCGTAAGCACTATCGGGCCTATCCAGGTACTGGTAAGCTACCGCCCGATTGAATAAAAAGTCGAGCTGGTCACTGCGCATCTTTACGGCTGTATTAAAATCGCTTAATGCTTCACGGTATCTTTTCAATTTACAAAACGCCATGCCACGGAAATTATAAGAATAAGCAGTGGCCGTATCGGTTTTCAACGCAGCTGTATACTTTTCTACCTCTTCATTTCCTTTCCGCAAATTCCACGCTTTATAGAATTTACTTACAAAAACAGTGTCCACTTCCCCTCCCGCTGCCTTCACACGCTGCAGGTCCTTCTCCGCGCTATCGATATTATTCATGAAGAACCAGGTTTTTGCACGGGCCATCAAAAAATCAGGCCGGCCCGGCTCAATGCGCAAGGCACTGTTGAAATCCGCTATTGCAAGGTCATTTTTATGCAGGCGTAAGTAAACGTAGCCGCGATTGCAATACACCAGGCCTTTATTGGGATACAATTCGATCGACTTGTTAAAGTAACTGAGGGCATTATCAAAATCATTTTCCTTCGCATAATGCTCTCCCATCGAATTGTAAAAAAATGCCTTGTGTGGCGCTTCACTTATGCCGGCCTTTGCATATGTAAAGGCATCCTTGTAAACACGGCAACGCGCGAACGTATTCACCAACAAAAGCGAAAAAAAGACCATTCCCGCCAGAACCCGCGCATTCCTGCCACTAAAGATCTTTACTTTTTGAATATCCAGCTGCGATGCAAAAAGCAGAAGTCCCAGCGAAGGAACGTACATGCGGTGTTCGTAATGCTCATGATTCCCATTCAGCGATCCGAAGACAAGAGGAATGATGACGAGCAATACAAACCATTCCAGGCCGAACAAGGCCAGCTTACGGTTTTTAAATCCTGAACGGAATATTAAAAGTAAAAACAGGAGAACAGCGGGAACATAAATGAAAACGGGTGTATCGGTCACCGTGGGCATCACCGATTGCTTTACCGGGAAAAGGAATTTCCCGACCTGCATCAGCAATCCCTCGAACATATCCGGTAACACATCCATGAAGTTGGAAGCGGTCACACCCGGGTAAGTAGCAACAATGCTGTGACGGATAAAGAACCAAATAAAGGTGATCCCGCACCAGGAAAGAAAGAGCAAAAGAAACTCCTTCTTCCTTTCTGCCGGCACAAAGTGAAAAATGAACAAGAGCAATAAGCCGGGAACCACGATGGCCGTTTCCTTGGTGAATAAAGAAAGCGTGAGAAATACCCCGCCCATCACCGCCCACACTTTCTTCCGCGCGTTAAAATATTTTAGCGCTGAAAGGAATGCCGCAAAAACGAAAACCGCCAGGAGAGAATCATTCCGGCCGGGGATCCAGGCCACCGCATGCACATTCAAGGGGTGAACAGCAAAGATCAGCGCAAGAAAAAAAGCTGTTTGCTTTTTAACACGCAGTTCAATGAACAAAAGATAAAGAAGAAGTGATGCGGCAAGATGCACCAAAATATTGGTGAGATGAAATACCCAGGGCGCTCCATTGCCCAGCGAAGCATCGATCATGCAGGACGAGGTCCACACCGGCCGGTAATAATCATTCACAGCGGGCTCAAAAAATAAGGAAGGCAGGTTGGACAGGTGTGTGAAGCGGTCCATGTGCTTTAGGAACACCCACACTTCATCCATGGGAGAAAACCCAAATGAAAGGGTTGGAAAATAGGCGATAAAAACCGCAATGCCGATCCAAACCAGCGGTAACCGGCCCGACAAAAGATCATTCTCCCTTTTAAGTAAAGGGCCTGCATCTTTCATTTTTTTAGCCGGAGGGGGGTGCTTCATCACTTGAACCAACCCGCGTACATAATGTAGTTATTGGCAATACGGTTGATCTCACCATTGATAAGCTCCGGGTTGATATCCTTCACCTTTTTTGCCGGCACACCGGCATAAATAGAACCCGCTTCCACCTTTGTGTTTTCCAAAACAACTGCCCCGGCCGCAATAATGGTATTGCTCCCGATCTCGCAGTTGTCCATCACGATGGCTCCCATCCCGATGAGCACATTATCATGCACCTTGCATCCGTGTACGATCGCATTATGGCCTATGGAAACATTATTTCCTATCTCGGCTTTTGTCTTCTGATACGTACAATGGATCACCGCTCCATCCTGCACGTTCACCTTGTTACCCATGCGAATGGAATTCACGTCACCGCGCACCACCGCATTGAACCAGATGCTGCACTCATCGCCCATCACTACATCGCCCACCACGGTACAGTTATCAGCTAAAAAACAATCCTTCCCGAATTTCGGGGAGATTCCTTTAACGGGTTTTATTAAAGCCATAGATCACCGATTACGGATTATTACTACTGTTACCAATTCTTCCAATTAAACTTTTACCTGCCTTATATACCACGTATGTAATCAATTACCTACTACCATTGCTGCTGCCAATTTCCTCCTGCCTTACAAAAATTTCAATTTTTAGGGGAGGTCTCTGCATGCCTCTACCGCTTACCGCCTACTTTTTCTCCTCCGGCTTTTTACAACACTCTTTTAGTTTTGAATAAGCCTTCGGATCGGCCTTCACATCATCGGCATCATAACCTGCTTTTGAAATGGCAATCCGGATCTTGTCGATCGTGGTCTTCGATGGATCGTATTCCACCGTTACCACCTTGGTGTCCACATCCAGGTTAGCGCTTTTCACACCCTTGGTGAACGATAAAGCTTTTTCGATGTTCGCCTTGCAGGTCTCACACTGTGCCGAAGTTTTGATCTTCACTGTTTCGCGTGATTGCCCCGCCCTAACACCCACATTTTCCGCGTAAGCGAAAAACATGATCATTGTTATAATTTTCAAAGTCGCTTTCATGCTTTTTATTTCTATCAGTATCAATTAATTCGATCTGTGTTCCATTTACTTTACCGAGAACCTCAATCCCCCGTAAACCACCACTCCTGTTGCCGGTCCCCAATTCATCGAAGCATCGAAATTACTTCCGAAAGGGTCATTGGGAGCGATGATCGCATTCTTTACATAATGATCCAGGATATTTTCTCCTCCCAAATATAGGTCAAAGTATCTGAATTTTTTGGTGATCTGCGCATTCAGTGTGTAATAACTTTCCGCGTAAGCGGGAAAAGAGCTTGCGGCATTATTTCCGCTAAGACCAGGCACACGCGAGCGCCCGAACCATTTTACTGTAAGGTCGAATTTCCATTTTTCAAAACCTGTGGCATACGCAAAATTGGCCAACACACGATCACGGGGAACAAAAGGCTTTTGTAACAGCTTCCCTCCGTACGTACTCATCACATCGTAATGCTTGTATGCCATCTTCACATCAAAACGCTTCAGCGGCTCAAAACCAAATTCCACCTGCATACTGTTGGAATAAGATCGCCCGTTCAAATCATAGAATTTCACTTTATCCCATTCTTCAAGGTCCACCACTACCTGGTTCACAAAATCCGTCCTGAAAAGATCAGCATTCAACCAGGCATCGCGTTTCCACATGCTGAATTTATGCGTAAAGCTCGCACCATAGTTCCAGGCCTGCTCCGGCAACAAAGGCCCTTGCACAATAACTTTTCTTGCATTGGCAAAAACAGCCGCATTTTCCACAAAAATATTCGCGGTCCTCCACCCGCTTCCGGCCGACAAGCGCAAAGCGGTTTTATCGGTGAACATATATTTGAAATGAATACGCGGAGTGAATTTGAAACCGTAGTGCGAGTGATAATCCTCCCGCACGCCCACCACCAGCGAGAACGAAGTATCCGGGTGATCATATGTGTACTCCGAGTAGACCCCCGGTATCATATCCTCGCGCGCAAAAACAGAATCGTTGAACCGCTCCCGGTAATGATCATAAATAAAACCCGGACCGAATTTTACTTTATTATACGTTGTGCCTATGATCGTTTGATAGATCCCGTTCACATAAACGCTTGCCTGCTGTCCATTATATTCTTTCAAACCGAAATACATGTCCTGCTCGTGCCAGCGCTCGGAAGTAGTAAAAGCGATACTCTTATATGGCTTCGATGGAAAAAGAAAACCTGTCTTCGTAAATGTCTCCACCTGCTTATTGTTGATCCCGATCCCGTATCGCAAGGTATCCCCGAAATCACGGTCGTACTTAAAATCGGTTTGCCCGCCCTGCCGGTCCTCTATCATGGCTTTCACCCCGAATTGGGCCTCCAGTTTATTTGGAATTTGAAAATGCCAGCGGTTTAGCACATTGTATTGCTTTGTAAGCGGCATATCAAGAAATCCATCGCCATTGCGGTCCATTTTCAATTGCACCCCGCTGCCGTGTACCAGTAAAAGTGTACTCGCATTTTTATTGAAGCGGTTCGCAAATTGCAGGTTCCCTTCGTAGCGGCCCTGCTGGTTACCATACAGGTTCACAAAAAACTTATCGGCCTCTCCAGGTTCCAGCAATTCAATGTTCAACTGACCGGTGATACTTTCATAACCGTTCACCACCGAACCTGCTCCTTTTGTCACCAGGATATTCTCCACCCAGGGCCCGGGCACAAAATTCAAACCGTACGAAGATGAAAGGCCGCGAATGAGCGGCATGTTCTCCGATAAGATCTGCGTGTAGATCCCAT
>DATDFI010000221.1:0-7225 GCA_036522695.1 Bacteroidia bacterium
GTAATTTTTTTTCCGAATCGGTGGTGTCTTCATTGTGGGTGATCTCCAGTGCCTGTGAAAGTTCCTCCACTGAAATGCTCACGCCCCTTTTCTTCACCCGCTTGTCGATAAAATTGGTGGTGGCCATAAGCAATGAGCTGAAGGGCCAGAGCACGCGCTGTAAAAAAAGCATGGGAAAGGCCATGAGCCCTGCAGTGGATGGTGCGTGACCATTGGCATACACTTTCGGGATCACTTCGGCAATGAGCAGGATGAGAAATGTCACTACTACCACCTGTATGAAAAAGCCGAGGCGCGGGCTGGCAGTAAAATCGAAAAGTTCATGCATCACCAGCTCCGAGAGCACCACCACCCCGATGTTCAAAAAGTTGATAGCGATGAGCTGCGTGGCCAGCAGCCGCTTGGGTTTGTCAAGCAATTGCAGGATGGCGCGGCCCGTACGTGTTTCCTGCTCGCGCAATTTTTCAAGGTCGCCCGGTTTGAGCGAGAAAAAAGCCACTTCAGAGGCGGAGATAAGGGCGGAGAGAAATAATAATATTCCCATCATTCCCAACACCAGGGCAATACTCATGGTGAATTCCTTCACTACAAATCCATGTACAAATAATAAAGAATAAGGGTCGGGATCCAATGGGCGGATGTTTGATTTGAAAAATGTTTGCCTCAGAATGGCAGGTCATCGGTATTGCCGTTGCCTATGGGTTGATTGGTGCTGCTTGTGTTGTTTTGCTGCCCAGCGGCATTATTGTTCTCCTCGTTGTTCTTGCGGCTGCTCAGCATGGTAAAGGTTTCGCCAACCACTTCAGTGGTGTAACGCTTGTTGCCGTCTTTATCTTCCCACGAGCGGGTGCGCAGTTTCCCTTCAATATAGATCTGCATGCCCTTCTTCAGATACTTCTCAGCCACATCGGCCAGGCTGCGCCACAAAACAATATTATGCCATTCGGTTTGCTCCTGGCGGTTCCCGTTCTTGTCCTTATACGTTTCGGTGGTGGCGATGGGGAAATTAGCTACGGTGGCTCCTCCTTCCAGGTGCCGCACTTCGGGGTCCCTTCCGAGATTCCCGATCAATATCACTTTATTCACTCCGGCCATAGTGGATCATTTTTCTAGTTGAATAACAAAGATAGGAAAAACACGAAAGAGGGTAAAAAGGCATTGACGCATAACGGTATAAGGCAGGAGTGTTGATTACGACCTGGCAAGGACGCATCCCGGTAGCTATCGGGATATCGTGCTTGGGCAGAGATCCCTACGTTTTCAATTTCCTCGATTCCAAATACTTTTCAATGAGCCGCGGCACGGCATACCTGTGCAAAGTATTTTCTTTGATACGCAGGAAATTTTTATCCTTCAGTTCAGCGCTTGCATCTATCTCCACGAAAGTGGCATGGATATTTTGATGGCTCAATACATGACGGAATTCGGACGAGATATTTTTCACTGTGAATTTTTTGTTCCCCATGATCCCAAGAAAAGGCTTTGATGAAAATATCTTTTCCGTTCTTACCGCTTTCGCGGATTCGATGAGCGGGAGGTCGTATAGCCCTTTCCAGATATCCTTCCCGGAGCGATGGTTGATCCATACATACCCGCGGTGCCGCACCAGGAAATAATGAAAATGCCTTTCGCTTATTTTCGTTTTCTTTTCTTTGACAGGAAGCATATTCACTTTTTTCTTCGCCCTGGCGAAACAGGAATTTCCCAATGGACAAGTGCCGCACGAAGGATTTTTAGGGACGCATTGCCTCGCTCCGAATTCCATGATGGCCTGGTTATGTGTGCCGGGATCCTTGCGATCGAGCAGGGAGGAGGCCAGCTCCAGGAATTGCTTTTTCCCCTTTGTGGAATCGATAGGTGTTTTTATCCCGAAATACCTCGAGAGCAGGCGATACACATTCCCGTCAACAACCGCCTGCGCCTCACCGTACGCAAAAGAGGCGATGGCGGCAGCGGTGTAAGTTCCCACTCCTTTGAGGCGCAGGACCTCGTGAAAGGTCGCAGGAAATTTTCCATTCAGTTCAAATGCGATGTGTTTGGCCGCAGCGTGCAGGTTGCGTGCGCGGGAGTAGTAGCCGAGTCCCTGCCATAATTTCATCACCTCAGCTTCTTTCGCTTTCGCGAGATGATGGACCGTGGGGTATTTTTCTGCAAAGCGGAGATAATAAGGCAATCCCTGTTCGACCCGCGTTTGCTGCAGTATGATCTCCGAAAGCCAGATAAGGTATGGATCCCGTACATTCCTCCAGGGCAGATCACGCTTATTTGCCTTGTACCAGGCGGCTATTCCGGCTGAAAAATCCATGCCCGCAAAGATAGGTTTTAGACCCCCTGCTTTCGCTCTTTTACACGTATGTTTTTTTACTATCTTCGGCATCCCCGGTAAAAGCCGGGAACGCTGCCCCCAGGTAATTTATGATACATCACCTTGAAGGAAGACTGGTGGAAAAAACACCTACCTATGCCGTGATCGATTGCGGTGGGGTGGGTTACCTCCTGTATATTTCCCTAAACACCTACACACGCATTGGCGAGAGCGAGAAATGCAAATTGTTCGTGGAGCAATTGTACGTGCGCGATGACCTGCCCCGCTCCTTCGGCTTTTCGGATTACGGGGAGCGCGAGCTGTTCCGCAAGCTTGTTTCCGTATCCGGTGTAGGCGGCACCACCGCACTCATCATGCTCTCTTCACTCACTGCAGTGGAGATACAGAATGCCATTGCTACGGCTAATGTTGCATTGCTCAGGAGCATCAAGGGCATAGGAGAAAAAACGGCACAGCGCATCATTGTTGATTTGAAAGGAAAACTCGGTGAAGGCGCAGCCGTTCCCAATTTCCTGGCAGCGCACAATAAAACAAAAGAGGAGGCGTTAATAGCCCTTGTAAACCTGGGATTCGCCAAACAAGTCGCAGAGAAGGCCATCGAGAAAGTGATAAAGTCCGATCCCACAGAAAAAACAGTGGAAGTTTTAATCAAAGATGCATTAAAGAACCTCTAAAAGTAAGTACATCGCACACCCTCGATGCTGACCGGGAAAAAAATAAAAACGAAAATGAAATGGCCCTTTGCCGCTACGGTAGGCGGGCTTTTCCTTTCGGTGATCTGGGCCAGCAGCGCCAAAGTGGGCAGCGCACGCATCAACTATTACGATCCGGAGCAAAAGAATTTTATCCCGGTAGTAAGCCCGCTTAAGGTCGACTCGGATTCATTAAAAAGGGCCCAGCTTCATTATCCTTTCCATGATAATTCATATGGCGACCCGCAAAACAATACGCCCGACAACACACTTTACCTCAGCCAGCCTTCCAACGTAAAAACCAATTACACTTACAATACCGATTCTGGAACGTTTACCGTGAACCAGAAAATGGGCGAAATGAATTATCGTCCGCCCATGGACATGACCCTGCAGGAGTACATGGACATGGATTTCCAAAAGCAGCTGCGTAATTACTGGAAGCAGCGCACACATGCCGAGAACCTGAACCAGCAAAAGAAGAACGGCCTTGTTCCGAAACTGTACATCAATAACATCATCTTCGATCGTATTTTCGGTGGTAACACGGTGGACATACGGCCCAACGGTTCGGCCGAACTGATCTTTGCCGCCAACATTTCAAAAACGGATAATCCTTCACTTCCTGTTAAGCAAAGGCGTATCAGCACGTTCGACTTCAACGAAAAGATCCAACTGAACGTGATCGGTAAGATCGGTGATAAGTTAAAACTCACCACCAACTATAATACCGAAGCGGCCTTCGAATTCGAGAACCAGATGAAGCTGGAGTACACGGGTTATGAAGACGACATCATCAAAAAAATTGAAGCGGGTAACGTGAGTTTGCCTTTGAGTGGAACATTGATCACCGGCAGCCAGAGCTTGTTCGGGTTGAAAACACAGCTGCAGTTCGGGAAACTTACCGTGACCAGCGTGCTTTCCCAGCAGAAAGGTAAAAAATCGGAGATAGAGGTAAAGGGCGGGGCACAAACCACCAACTTCGAGATCAAAGGTGATAACTACGAAGCCAACAAACACTATTTCCTCGCGCAATATTTCCGTGATAATTACGATCGCGCGCTGGCCAACCTGCCTGTTGTTGTTTCGGGGATCAACATCACTAAAATTGAAGTGTGGATCACCAATAACGTGAGCTCCACGGGCGATACACGAAACATCGTTGCCCTAACCGATATGGGGGAAGACCAGGGAAATATCACGAATACATTTGTTGTTTCTTCACCTTATTTCGGAGTTGTTCCGAATGACAGTAATAACAATTTGCTTCCATCCGTATTCGCCCCACCCACGGCCAATCCTCCCTATCCCGTTAAGCGCGATATTCAAACCGCTAACACCGGTTTGCAGGCAGCCGGGTTGCAGCCCCAGCGCGATTTTGAGGTGGTTTCGCTCGCAAAAAAACTTTCCACTTCCGAGTACACCGTAAATTCCAAGCTTGGTTATATCTCGCTCAACTCACAGCTCAATCCCGACCAGGTGCTGGCCGTTGCGTTCCAGTTTACATACCAGGGAAGAGTTTACCAGGTGGGTGAATTCTCCACTGATGGTGTTCCAGGTGCAGAGTGTTTGTATGTGAAAATGCTAAAAAGCACTAACGTGAGCACCAGGCGCGATACGCTGATGTGGGACCTGATGATGAAGAACGTATATTCCATAGGCGCCTACCAATTGCGTCCCGATGATTTCCGTTTTGACATTTTGTATAATAATCCCGCTACAGGAACTTACGTTACCGTTCTTCCCGAATCCAATCTTCCCGTTTCAGGAAAACCTTTGATCCAGGTGATGGGCCTCGATCACATCAACACGCAGTTGTCGGGCGGACCTGACGGGGTGTTCGATTTTATTGACGGTGTTACCATCAACTCCCAGAACGGGCGTGTGTATTTCCCGGTGGTGGAACCATTCGGCAAACACCTCGAGTCGCAGATCGTAGGTAATCCTCCCAATATCAACAACCAGGTAATCGCGAACAAGTATACGTTCCAGCAATTGTACGATTCCACCAAAACGGCTGCTCAGCAATTCCCGGAGAAGAATCGTTTCATCATGAGGGGCAGTTACAAATCCGCCTCCGGTTCGGAGATCTCGCTCAATGCCGCCAATATCCCGCCCGGGTCGGTCTCGGTCACGGCCGGGGGCGTGCCGCTGGTGGAGAACCAGGATTACACGGTGGATTATGCGCTGGGTAAAGTAAAGATCATCAACGAAGGTATTTTGCAATCGGGAACGCCTATTAAAATTTCGCTCGAGAGCAACTCGCTCTTCAGCATCCAATCCAAAACGCTCATGGCCTCACGCTTCGAATACCGCGTGAACAAGAACGTGGTTCTCGGCAGCACCATTATGCGTTTAAGTGAAAAACCGCTTACGCAAAAGGTGAACATCGGTGATGAGCCGATAAAAAATACAGTGATCGGTCTGGATGGAAATTACCGCACCGATGCGCCCTGGCTCACCCGCCTCGTGGATAAACTTCCTTTCCTCTCTACCAAAGAGATGTCAACGCTCACGGGCAGTTTCGAATTCGCAAAATTATTCCCGGGTCACGCAAAAGCCATTGGAAAAACCGGTAATTCTTACGTGGATGATTTTGAAGGAAGCCAGACCACCATCGATATCAAGAACGTTGGAGCGTGGACGCTCTCGAGTGTGCCCGATCATCAGCCCGCACTTTTCCCCGAGGCCGACAGCTCTCGTACAAAATCGGGGTTCAACCGGGCCAGGTTGTGCTGGTATGTGATCGATCCTATTTTCCTGCGTGATGATAATAACAGTCCGTCCAACATCACCAACACCGATAAGTCGAACAACCTGGTGCGCGAGATCCTGCAAACCGAATTGTTCCCTAACAAACAATCCCCGAGTGGTCAGCCCATCAATATTCCCACGCTCGATCTTGCTTTTTATCCCGAGGAAGTGGGCCCGTACAATTATGAAACATCTCCCACCTCTTTCTCGGCAGGCTTGAATGCGAATGGAGGGCTTAATGCGCCCCAAACACGATGGGGCGGTATCATGCGCAAGATGGAAACCAATGACTGGGAAGCGGCCAACGTGGAATTCATCCAGTTCTGGATCATGGATCCTTACGTGCGCGATGCAACAGGCAACTCCACCGATTACACGGCATTGTTCAACAATCCCCCTCCCAGCGGTGATCTTTATTTTGATGTGGGTGATGTTTCGGAAGATATCCTGAAGGATGGAAAAAAATCATTCGAGAATGGCTTACCCAATCCCGACAACCCTACTTTGCCTTACGACACCACTGCATTTGGCCGCATCCCGCAGATCCAATCCATTGTGAATGCATTCTCTAATGGACCCAACAGCAACGATGACCGCACGGCACAGGACGTGGGCCTTGACGGCCTGATCGATGCGGATGAGCGCAGTTTCTTTGCATCCTATCTCACTAATGCCGGAACGGTAGTGACCAATTCCTCGGCTTTGTCGAATATACAAAGCGATCCTTCTCACGATTATTATCACTATTACCGCGGCACTGATTACGATGCGGGCAACGTTTCCATCCTTAACCGTTACAAATATTACAACGGCATGGAGGCGAACTCACCCGTTTCAACCGGTAATGAATCGTACACCACTTCGGCCACCACCATCCCGAATACGGAGGATGTGAACCGTGATAATAACTTTTCGCAGAACGAAGCATACTACCAGTACCATGTAAAGGTGACTCCCACCGATATCAGCCCGACCAATATCGGCAACAACTACATCAACAACGTGTACCAGGCCAGCGTTACCGCGAAGGACGGGACCACCAAGGTGGTGAACTGGTATCAATTTAAAATCCCGGTAAAGGAATTCTTGCCGCAGGATAAGATCGGTAACATCGAAGATTTCAAATCCATCCGTTTCATGCGTATTTACCTGAAAGGGTTTGATAAGCCCATCGTGATACGTTTTGCAAAACTGGACCTGGTGCGTGGTGAGTGGAGGAAATACGCGTTCGATCTTTCGCAGCCGGGCGAATATATCCCTGTTGACAACAGCGTTGGGACCACTTTCGATATCTCGGCAGTGAACTACGAGGAGAACGGAAGCAAGACCCCGGTGAACTATGTTCTTCCTCCGCAGATCAGCCAGGAGATCGATGTGCAGACCGCGAACCTGGTGAAGCTGAACGAGCAGGCCCTGGCGCTTAAAGTATGCGGCTTGCGTGACGGTGATTCGC
>DATDFI010000222.1:0-4908 GCA_036522695.1 Bacteroidia bacterium
CTCGGAGATCTCCACGGAAGTGGTACCGACAAGCACCGGCCTGCCTTGCTGCGTAAGCTTAACGATCTCTTCAACCACGGCATTGAATTTCTCACGCATGGTCTTGTACACAAGGTCGTCGCTGTCTTTGCGTGTTATCGGCCTGTTGGTAGGGATGACAACCACATCCAGTTTGTAGATATCCCAAAACTCCCCTGCTTCGGTTTCGGCTGTACCGGTCATGCCGGCCAGCTTGTGATACATGCGGAAATAATTCTGCAGCGTGATAGTGGCGTAAGTTTGCGTGGCCGCTTCCACCTTTACATTTTCCTTTGCCTCGATAGCCTGGTGCAAGCCGTCAGAATACCTTCTGCCATCCAGGATACGGCCCGTTTGTTCATCCACGATCTTGATCTTGCCATCCATCACCACGTACTCTACATCTTTTTCAAAAAGCGTGTACGCTTTCAACAACTGGTTAATGGTGTGAACGCGTTCTGATTTTATGCTGTAGTCACGAATGAGTTCATCTTTTTTCTGGCGCTTCTCCTCATCGCTCACTTCCATCTTCTCGATCTCGGCAATACCGGCACCTACATCCGGCAGCACGAAAAATTTGGCGTCCTCGGTGGCGGTGGCCATAAGTTCCAGGCCTTTTTCAGTAAGTTCTATCGTATTGTTCTTCTCATCGATCACAAAATAAAGTTCCGCATCTATCTTATGCATCTCCTTATTCTGGTCCTGCATGTAATAGCCTTCTGTTTTTTGAAGCAAGGCTTTCATACCGGGCTCGCTCAAAAACTTGATGAGCGCTGAATTTTTCGGAAGACCGCGATAAGCGCGCAGCAAGGCCACCCCGCCTTCTTTCTCATTTTTTTCAGCGATCAGCTTTTTCGCATCCGCCAGCGCACGATTCACGTACGCACGTTGTGCACTCACCACCTTCTCCACTTTAGGTTTCATCACCTGGAATTCCTGGTCATCACCTTTAGGGGTAGGGCCGGAAATGATCAAAGGTGTACGTGCATCATCCACCAGCACCGAGTCCACCTCATCCACTATGGCATAGTGATGCTTGCGTTGTACGAGGTCCTGGGGAGTACGCGCCATGTTGTCCCTCAGGTAATCAAAACCGAATTCGTTATTGGTGCCGTAAGTGATATCGGCCAGGTAAGCTTTCCTCCTCTCCTCAGAATTGGGTTCATGTTTATCGATGCAATCGACCGTAAGGCCGAGGAATTCGAACAAGGGACCGTTCCACTCGCTGTCGCGTTTTGCGAGGTAATTGTTCACCGTTACTACGTGCACACCGCGGCCGGCCAATGCGTTGAGGTAAACAGGCAAAGTGGCCACGAGGGTTTTACCTTCACCGGTTGCCATCTCTGCGATCTTTCCCTGGTGAAGCGCGATACCACCGAAAAGCTGTACATCGTAGTGCACCATGTCCCAGGTCACTTTATTTCCCGCTGCGATCCAGCTGTTCTGCCAAACCGCTTTATCGCCTTCAATTTTGATATAGCCTTTGGTAACGGAAAGCTCACGGTCGAGGTCCGTTGCATTCACGGTTACCGTTTCATTTTCTTTAAAACGCCTCGCAGTTTCTTTCATCACCGACAAGGCTTCCGGCAGGATTTCACCCAGCACTTCTTCAATGCGTTTTGCAATTTCCTTTTCGCGTTTGTCCACATCGGCATAAATAGCTTCCTTTTCAGAAACATCTTCCTCGGTCTCCGCCTTTTTCTTCAGCGCATCGATCTCGTCCTGGTCCTCCTTGATATATTCGGCAATGCGCTTTTTGAATTCCTGCGTTTTAGCGCGAAGCTGGTCGGTACTTAAAAGTTTAATGCCTTCGTAAGCCTCCTTCACCTCATCCACCATGGGGCTGATGAGCTTAAGGTCCTTGTCGGACTTGGTACCGAAAATCTTAGTGAGAAAATTTAACATCGAAATAATTTATTTTGATTGAAACGGGTGTTTAAAAACCTTCTTTTACTCCCCGTTTTTGCTTTTTTAAAGGGAGGCACAAAAATAGCGTTTTTTATGCTTGAAAAGGACGCCTTTTAGAGCGCGGGAAGGGATGTCAAATAGCATTCCTCCAACGCCTTTACTGCCATACTTGCCGAAAATCACGGTCCCCCTCACCAAATGCACGTGTTTTGGCAGGAAAAAATTGGGCCGCGCGTGACAGGAGGGCTACAAAATCACTTCAGAATTTATCATCATATTTGCTCATCATGAAAATACTGGTTGTTGAAGACGAGCAGGAGCTGGCTGCCTCCATGAAGCAGTACCTCGAATCAGAAGGCTACCGCTGCGAAACGGCCGGTGATTATCATAAGGCTTCGGAGAAAGTGGACCTGTACGATTATGATTGCGTGGTGGTGGACATAACGCTGCCGAAAGGGTCGGGGCTCGACATCATCCGCCAATTGAAAAAAAAGCGTTCGGAAGCCGGCATCATCATCGTTTCGGCAAAAGATTCGCTCGATGACAAGATCAGCGGGCTGGAGCTGGGATCGGATGATTACCTCACCAAACCCTTTCACCTTTCGGAACTCAATGCGCGCATCAAAGCACTGATCAGGCGCAGGAGTTTTGACGGGAGCAATGAAATGAGCCTGAACGAGATCACGCTCGACCTGAATGCTCATCGTGTTTTTGTGAAGAAGGAGGAAGTAAGCCTCACACAAAAAGAATACGAGCTGCTGCTTTATTTCATTTCGAATAAAAATAAAGTGGTGACCAAAAGTTCCATTGCCGAACACCTATGGGGTGATGATTCGGACCAAAGTGACTCTTACGATTTCATTTATACGCACATTAAAAATCTCCGAAAGAAATTAATGGATAAGGGATGCGAGGATTACATCAAGACCATTTACGGGATGGGCTATAATTTCATGACGGGATGAAGCTGCTCACCAAAACCTCTGTTTATTATATCCTTTTCGCGGTGCCTGTGCTGGCGGTGTGCGCCATTGTTTGTTACCGGCAGGTGTATGCCGAGGTGAAGGACAATATTGACGAGGCGATGTGGAAGGACATGAAGCGCGTGGAGCTGAGACTCGACCGCACCGATACGCTTGCCGGTTTGCTCAGCGACCTCGACAGCGAGATCACCGTGAAGTACGACACCACCGCCAAAGTGTATTACCACCCTGCGTTCTCCGACACGGAGATGTACGATCATTACGAAGAGGAGACCCTGCCCTTCCGGGTGCTCCGCACCAATCACGCCACTGCGCATCATAAATATTCCATCACCATTTACCGGACCTATCTTGAATCGGACGACCTGGTGAACAGCATCCTGGTAACGATCATTTCCATTTTCGTGTGTTTGCTCATCGGCCTGTTCCTCATTAATTTTTTTGTGGCGAGGCGATTATGGAAACCTTTTTACCACACGCTGGAGATCCTGCAGGAATATGCATTGGATAAGGGAGGCACGATAGCCTTTCCGGCCACGCGTGTGAAAGAATTCAGTGCGCTCCGTAAAACGCTGGAGAAAATGACGAAGCAGGCGTACCACGATTTCATGAATCAAAAACAATTTGCGGAAAATGCTTCGCATGAAATGCAAACCCCGCTGGCAGTCATCAAAAATAAAATTGAACTACTCATCCAATCCAAAACGCTTTCGGATTCCGACATGGAGATCATACAGGGCATTTACAATTCGGCCAACAAGCTTTCGCAACTCAACCGCGCGCTGCTTTTACTCTCGAAAATAGAAAGCAACCAGTTCGTGGAGGTGAAAGACATCAACATGGGCAACCTGCTGGATCGCGGGCTGGATAATTTTTCGGACATGATAGCGATGAAGAATATAGGCGTGGAGAAAAGGATAGAGAAGGGATCTTTCGTGAGCATGAACCCTGTCCTTGCCGATGTGCTCATCAATAATCTCTTGCAGAACTGCATACGGCACAATGTGACAGGAGGCAGGATCAATGTGAGTTTACGTGAAAAAGAACTCGTATTGTCGAATACCGGGCATGAATCAAAAGGAGATCCCAGCGAAATGTTCTCCCGTTTCCGCAAGAGCGACCAAAGTGCTGATTCCATCGGGCTGGGCATGGCCATCATCAAGCAGGTTTGTGATCATTATGGATTCGGAATAAAATATACGGTAGATGGAAATATGCACACGATAACCATACATTTCAGAACTATTTCCTGAGCTTCTTCAATTCCTCTTCAGAATTTATTTTCATTTTTACACCATGGCATGATAAATGCGGCCCCTGCGGAACTATGCGATCCTTTACTGTCCTCTTCCTTTTTTTCCTCTTGAACATTGCTGTTTTTTCACAGAATAATATTTCATTCCGCTTGCTCGACAGTCTCACCAAAGAAAACATTCCCAGTGCGGGAGTGAAGTTTGAAGGCACAAAGGTCTTCGTGCTCACCGACACTTCCGGTAATGCAACGGCAAAGAATATTCCCGATGGGAATTATTCCGTTCAATTCACGAGCGTGGGTTATCGCACCAAAACCATCCTTATCTCACTGCCGAAAGATACGCTGAGAAAAAAAATAAAAGTGCTCCTGGGTCCCGACCAGGTGATGATGGATGAAGTGGTGATCTCGTCCACACGCACGCACTCGCACATGGGCGATTCACCGTTGAAAGTGGAAGTTATAGGTGAAGATGAAACCGAAGAGGAGAATGGAATAAAGCCCGGTAATGTGAGCTCTTTGCTCGGTGATGTTTCGGGCATACAGATACAACAAACCTCGCCCGTTTCCGGGAATTCAAATGTGCGCATGCTCGGCTTGCAGGGAAAATATACGCAGGTGCTCCGCGATGGCATCCCGATGTATGAAGGCTTTTCGGCCGACTTTGGCGTTATGCAGTTACCTCCACTCGACCTCAAGCAGATCGAGATCGTGAAAGGATCGGCTTCCACTTTATACGGAGGAGGG